>CBINGT010000031.1:0-14400 GCA_966250245.1 uncultured Anaerolineae bacterium | reverse complement strand
CAGTCATCTCAGCAGCGAATCAGGTCCCTCATGCCTCGTGGGTGTGATCGTGTTCAGCGCATGAAATGAACCTGGGTCGGGCGTGCTCGGTCCCTGCGAGAAAACTCGCCATCACGATCCTCGTCGCCCCTGGGCGTTCCCAAACTCACTGCACGGTTTTGGCTAACTGCTAATCGCTAACCGCTAATCGCTGTTCTTCGCTATAATGCCCCGCATGACCACCCCACCTTCACCCCCTATCCGCCGAGTGCTCGGGTTCCGCGTGCGAACGTGGGCGCTGCTGATCGCCTTGCTGGTGTTGGGCGCCGGGGCGCTGGCGCTCGACCTCGCGTTTGAAGGGCGCGTGTACGACGCCCTCTGGCGCCTGACCGGGGAAAACGACCCTGGCGGGCAGATCGTCGGCTTCGGGCAATACCTCGCCCGGTGGACGCGCGTCCAGCCGCGCACCGAGCCGTACGCGGACGTGGCGCACACGGACGTCAACCCGTTCGGCGTGAACACCTTTCTGGAGCAGGAAGTTGAGCTGAGCAAGCGCGAGGAACAGATGCGCCTGATCAGCGAGGCCGGGTTCGGCTGGATCCGCCAGCAATTTCCCTGGGAAGACATCGAGATCCATGGCAAGGGCGATTTTGAGGATCGCCGCAATGACCTCGACGGCGACGGCCAGCCAGACGCGATCAGCGCATGGGACAAGTACGATACGATCGTGGACCTCGCCGAGCAGTACGGCGTGCAGATCCTCGCGCGGCTCAGCACCCCGCCAGACTGGGCGCAGTCGCCCGAGGTGACGGGCGATTTCGCGCCGCCCGCCGACCTGCAGGATTTCATCGATTACGCGGTGGCGGTCGCGGAGCGGTATCAGGGGCGCATCACGCACTATCAGGTCTGGAACGAGCCGAACCTGTACCCTGAATGGGGCGATCAGACCGTCAACGCCGAGGCGTACACCGAGATGCTCTGCCGCACGCACGACGCGCTGAAGGCGATCGATCCGGAGATCGTCGTCGTTACCGGCGCGCTGGGGCCGACGATCGACCTCAGCGGGCGCAACGCCTACGACCTGCTCTATTTGCAGCGAATGTACCAGGCAGGCGCGGGCGCGTGCTTCGACGTGCTGAGCGTGCAGGGCTATGGGCTGTGGAGCGGCCCTACCGACCAGCGCCTGCGCCAGACGACGATCAACTATCCGCGCCACCTGTGGATCCGCGACATGATGGTCGCTCATGGGGACGCGCACAAGCCGATCTGGATCAGCGAGGCAGGCTGGAATCCGGTGCCGGACGACCCGACGATTGCCGACTGGGAGCGGTATGGCCGCGTGACGATGGACGAGGCCGCCGCCTGGGCGCCGCAAGCCTACGCCCGCGCCATCGAGGAATGGCCGTGGATCGGTGTGATCAACTACTGGTATTTCAAGCGTGCCGACGACTCGGAGCGTGGCGCAAGCTGGTACTACTTCCGCATGGTCGAGCCGGACTTCACGCCCACGCCGATCTACGAGTCGCTGAAGGCGTACATCACCGCTCCGGAGCCGAAGACGCTTGGTGCGGGGCGGCACAGTGCGCAGGTCCACGCCGCGATCGAGGCGACGGACGGCGGCGAGGCGCGCACCTTCCGCATCCGGGGAACGGGCGCAGCCCTGTGCCACACAGCGCTTGACGCGCCGCAAACCGTCCGCGTGCAGATCGAGAGCGAGGCGGCGAGCACGTTCGATCTTCCCGCGAACGAGGCGGGCTGCGCGCCGCTGGTCAATGGTCTGGACGCAGACACGCACATGCTGACCATCACCACCGGCGACTGGTCTGGCCTGGACGACCTGCTCGTGCTCGACTTCAGCGCGCGGCAGCGGCTCCCCTGGCTGCTGGTGGGCGCGGTCGCGCTGATCGGCGTGGCGGCGATCGTCGTGCACGCCTACGCGGTGCGCTGGGGGTTGTAGGAGATGGCGCGGCGACTGCTGCCGGTCGTGGCGATCGTGCTGCTGATCGCCACGGGCGCGCGCCTGTATCGCATCGACGCACCATCGCTGTGGAACGACGAAGGCAACAGCCTGCGCCTCGCGGAACGCAGCCCTTCAGACCTGATCGACGCAACCGCGCGAGACATTCACCCGCCGGGCTATTACCTCACGCTGAAAGCCTGGATCGCGCTGACCGGAACGAGCGAGCTTGCGCTCCGCCTGCCGTCCGCCTTCGCGGGCGTGCTGACAGTCGCGGCAGTGATCGCGCTTGGGCGGCGGCTGTTCGGCGCAACAGCGGGCGCGCTGGCCGGGCTGATGGCCGCGCTGAGTCCGCTGGCGGTCTACTATGGGCAGGAGACGCGCATGTATGCGCTGCTCGGCCTGTGCGCCGCGCTGAGCATGGCCGTCTTCGTCGAGTGGCTGGCGCGCATCGAGCGGGATCGCGCCGCGTGGGGCTGGGCGCTGGCGCTCGCGCTGGTCAACGCGGCAGGGCTCTACACACATTACGCTTACCCGTTCACGCTGCTGGCGCAGGGCGTGATGTTTGCGCTGTGGCTGGCATGGCGCGGGCGACTCCGCGCGTGGCGGCGCGCGCTGATGGAGTACGTCGCGCTTAATCTGCTGACGCTGGCGCTGTTCGCGCCCTGGCTGCCGACCGCCTGGGATCAACTGACCACGTGGCCCGCAGCAGAGACAGGGATCTCCCTGGGCGAGCGGCTGCGTGCCAGTCTGAGCGCGATTACGGCGGGGGGCACGGTGCGCGATCTGCCCTGGCGCGCGCTGATCGCGCCGGGGCTGCTGGCGCTCGGCATGCTGGTCGGCGGCGCGAGGTCGGGCCGCGAACTTTCGCGCGGATGGCGGGCGCTGCTCCCCCCGGTGTGGATCGCGGCGGCAGTCGGCGGGCTGATGCTCTCCGGCGCGTATCGCCCGGCCAACCTCAAGTTTCTGGTTCCCGCGAGCGCGGCGGCGGCGCTGTGGATGGCCGGGGGCGCGGCGGGCTGGTGGATTGCCCTGACACGGCGCGGGCGTATGTGGGGGTTGATCCCGCTCGCCCTGATCGGGATCGTGCTGGCGGCGCAGCTTCGCACGCTCGATGCCCTGTATCACGATCCGGCCGCCGCGCGAGACGATTACCGCGCAATCGCCGCGCAGTTAGTGCGCAACGCCCGCCCTGACGACGCGATCATCCTCGACGCGCCGAACCAGATTGAGGTGTTTTCATACTATTACGACGGTCCCGCGCCGGTCTATGGCCTGCCGCGCGGTCTGGGCGGGGATGACGCGCAAACCGCCGCCGAGGTCGCGGCGCTGCTGGCGCGGCACGAGCGGATTTTCGTGCTGTTCTGGGGCGAGGACGAGCGCGATCCGAACCGCGTGGTGCAGGCTGCTTTGGACGCGGGCGCATATCCGGTCGCGTCGGAGTGGTACGGCGATGTGCGCCTTGCGCGCTACGCCGTGCTGGCCGAGCCGCCCAGCGAGCCGCAGACCGCGCTCGACGCCCGCTTTGGGGATGCGCTGGCGCTGACCGGCTATGCGCTGAGCGACGACGCGCTGGCGCCGGGCGACGTGCTCGGCGTGACGCTGTTCTGGCAGGCGGACGCGCCACTGTCTGAGCGGTACAAGGTCAGCGCGCAACTCCTTGCGCCCGACGGAACGCTAAGCGCGCAGCACGACGCCGAGCCGAACAACAACCGCGCGCCGACAACCGCCTGGCAGCCCAGCGACATCGTGATCGACACGCACGGGCTGACGATCCCGCCGGGCAGCGCGCCGGGCGAGTACACCGTCGCGATCGGCGTGTACCCGATCGACGCGCCGGGCGAGCGCCTGCCGCCCAGCGAGCCGTCGCCCGATAATTTGATGCGTCTCGCCCCGGTGCGCGTTGAAGCGCCGGATAATTAGCTTATGAACCTCGCACCCGTGCGGCCTCTCGATGATCGGAAAGGGGAAAAGAGGGCGGGGTGAGCGGCGTTACGCGCGGGCGGAGCAAGCTCCGCGCCTACAAAGCGCGAGGCGCTTGTCCGTTCAGGTTTAGATTACTTAGGCCGAAGTTTTTAAGGGAGCCATTCACGTGCGGTATATCCTGGTCAAAGTCATCGCCTTTCACCTGCTTTTCCTCGTCTTGCATTATACGTATGACGTGCTGCCGTACCGGGCGGTCGCGGTGTTCGCTTCGACCAGCGAAACAGTGATGCAGCACATGAAAAGCGCATTCTACGCGTGGACGCTGGTGTCGCTGGGCGAGCTTGCGCTGCGGCGGGACATGTGGCGGCGTGTGTTCGACGCGAACCTGCTGGTCAATCTGCTCGCGCCATGGGCGATGTTCATGTGGTATCTCGCGTCGGCGCTGGACCTGCAACCGCTCCCCACCGTCGCGATCGAAATCCTCTACGCGAACATCGTCCTGCTGGTGGCCGGGCTGGGGTTGGCGGCGCTGTCACGCGATCTCATGCGCGCGCATTTCTCGCGCGCATCCCGCACGGTCATGATCGCGTTCTACGCCGTGTTTGCGTTTCTGCTCGCCGCGCTGACCTTCGAGACGCCCTGGGGCGGGTTCTTCACCCATCCTTAGGCGAAGGGTGATGCATATGCCCCTCACCCCTGCCCCTCTCCCTCTTCGAATGCGTCGCGGGGAGAAGGGAAAAGCCACGCTGCTCAAGTCCCTCTCCCGCAGCGAAGCACCCAGGGAGAGGGATTTAGGGTGAGGGGATAACCACCTGGAGGCGAGCGGCTGTTGCGTTTGCAGCGTGAATATGCCATAACATTTTGTAGCTATGTTCCTCAGTGAACCATTGAGGGAAAAGCGTCGGGCGCGCGAAGCTGCGTGCATCGTCTCTCCGTCAAGTCCGACAACACACTTAGGAGGGATGCAGTATGCTGGGCTGGGCCGTTCTCTTTCTCATCGTGGCGATCGTCGCCGCAATCCTCGGATTCGCGGTGCTGGCCGACGTGGCCGCAACGATCGCGCAGATCGTCTTTGTCGTCTTCCTGGTTCTGCTGGTTATCTCGCTACTCACCGGGCGGCGAGCGCGGGTCTAGGCGGAACAGAGTTCCAGGCGCCGGTTTTATCTACCGCAAGACACGCCGGGCTGGGGTGTGAATCCCGGCCCGGTCGCGTACCCGGCGCCAGCGCACAGAGGGGCATCGCATGATTCTGGTGACAGGCGCTTCAGGCGCCATCGGTAACGAGCTAGTGCGGCGACTGGTGGCAAAAGGGCAGCCGGTCCGCGCGCTGGTCCACAACCCGGCCAAAGCCGCCGACCGGCTTGCGGACGTCCGCGACCGGATCGAGATCGTTCCGGGCAACGTGACGCAACCGCACACGCTCCGCCCGGCGATGGACGGCGTGCGCGCGGTCGTGCATCTGGTCGCGATCGCGATGGAGAAGGGCCACGCGACGTACGAAGCGGTCAACACGCGCGGCACGGCCAACGTGGTGGACGCGGCGCAGGCGGCAGGCGTGCGGCGCTTCATCAACATGAGCCAGAACGGCGCCGACAGCGCGCTTCCGTACCCGTTTCTGCGCAGCAAGGGGAAGGCGCAGGACTATGTGGCGGCCTCGGGGCTGGACTGGACCGCTTTCCGCCCGTCGGTTGTGTGGGGTCCGCATGACGAGTTCGCCAACGTACAGGCGCGGCTGATCAAGCTCACGCCGCTGGTGTTCCCGATTGTGGGCGATGGGCAGGCGCGTTTTCAACCGGTGTACGTCGGGGATCTGGCCGAAGCGGTCGCGCGCTCAGTGGACGACGAGGCGACCATCGGCCGCGAATTGGAGATCGGCGGGCCGGAAGTGCTGACCTACGAGCAGATCGTCCGGCGAGTGCTGGCGGCGCTCGGCGCGCGGCGGATGCTGGTCCGCGTGCCCGTGCCAGTGCTGCGCCCTGTGGTGGCGATCATGGCGCGGCTACCGAACCCGCCCGTGACGCCTAGCCTGCTCGACCTGTTGAAGATCGACAACGTGGTGTCGCACAACGCGCTGGTGGAGCATTTCGGGATCACACCACGCCCGTTCTCGCCGGAGCACCTCGGCTATATGCGGCGCTTCACGGCGGGCGATTCATTGAAGCGCTTCCTGGGGCGCGGCTGAGGTATATATGGAACTCGCACACTTGAGGGGCAACACCTCGGGCGAAGATTTCCACTGTTCGGCGGTTTCCCGCGCGATGGGGGAGCCGCTGATCGCGACCGCACCGCACATCACGACCTGGTTCCTGCTCGAATATCCTGGCCGGTGGATGCCGCGCGCCGTCGAAGACAACGACCTGCCTGAGACGGTTCTGTCCCGTCTAGACTCGTATCTGAACTTCATCCCCCAGGCTCGCCTGTTGCTGATCCGCCAGCGCCCGCGCCTAGTATCGCCCGGTCTACGTTTCTTCGTCGCGCGGACACATGCCGACCGTCAGGCGCTGTACGAGTTCGAGCTGGACGATTACACGGACCTGCTGAGCCTGGACCTCGGCGCCATCGCTCAGGGCGCTCCGGGGTATGAGGAATACCGGCGCGCGCGCCCGTTGTTCACGATCTGCATGCACGGTCGGCGCGATCGCTGCTGCCCGCTGTTTGGGCTGCCGGTGCATGTGGAGATGATGCAGCACGGCGGCCCGGCGGTCTGGCAGTCGACGCACATTGGTGGGCACCGCTTCGCTCCCAACGTCATCAGCTTTCCGCAGGGCGTTGTCTACGGGCGCGTTCCGCCGGGGCGGGTGCGCGCCCTGATGAACGACTGCCGCGACGGGCTGGTGACGCCGGACCTGCTGCGCGGGCGCTCGTGCTATGAGGAGCCGATTCAAGCAGCGGACGGGTTTTTGCGCCAGGCGACCGGCGTGCGCGAGCTGGACGCGTTCGCGCTGCGCGAGGTTTCGGCGGATGCGGGCGGCACATGGACGGTCAGCTTTCTGGCAACCGCGACGCGGACGGTCCACCGTCTGCGCGTGATCGAAGAACCGGCTGATTACGGGGTGTATGGAAGCTGCGGCGACGACGCGCTCAAAGAGATCACCGTCTTCCGCCTGCTGGCGCACGAGTCGGAGCCGGTCGTGGCGTCATGACCCGGCATCAGGCGCATCTTCGTCCGGCGTGGACGGCTCGCGATCTTCCAGCGCGGTGAAACGCATGAAGGCGCGCTCTTGCGGACTCATGTCCGGCGGATAGACCGTGTCGTCGTACGTCTCCAGAATGCGATAGCCCTCTTTGATGTAGCTGCGGACGGTGTGCGGGCTGAGGCCCATCTCG
Source organism: uncultured Anaerolineae bacterium (assembly GCA_966250245.1). Classification (GTDB taxonomy): domain Bacteria; phylum Chloroflexota; class Anaerolineae; order Aggregatilineales; family Aggregatilineaceae; genus DYGX01. Next base: position 7,211 of record CBINGT010000031.1, on the reverse strand, counting down.
TCGGCGGCAAGCTCGGCAGACATCCCCTCGACCACGCACAACTGAAGCGCCTGGCGGATGCGCTGCGTCAGTTCGGGATACTGGCGGCGCTCCGGCACCGTCGCCGAGCGGAACAGGCGCGACTCGAACTCGTCCTGCAGCGCCTCTTTGACGCTGGCCGTCACTACGAAATCGTGATCCTGCGCCCACACAATCGCCCAGGCGATGTGGATCCGCACCTCGTCGCGCAGCAGGTAGCCGTCGGCGTTCACCTGCGCCACAGCGCGCACCGTGTCGAGGTCCAGCTCGCGCGCCAACACCAGCGTCATCACGTTGGGGATCGTATCTTCCAGCCGCTTGATCAACTGCGCCAGTTCGTCCGGCGAGCGAGCAGCGTCTGCATCCAGCAACACGACGTCCGGCCACTCGATCTGCGGCATGCGCTCGACGTAATCGATGACGGACTCCATCGTATCCGCCAGGTGGACCACCCGCGTCCGCCGGTCCCACGCCAGATAGCTGTTGAGGGCCTGCCGGGCGTAGTAGTCCGTGTCGAGGATCAGCACCTTCAGCACTTTGAACGCCATGTTCTCCCCCTTACACCATGCGTTCGAACAAACCTGATTTTTACGATTTTTTCACTTACCGTTATGGCGGCTTTAATTCCGGCTTGGTACATTGGATTAGAATTTCCTAAGGATGTAAAAATTGGTCACGGTAGAGAACTTATCACATGTCAAAGAGCAGGTCGTCGTGTGCATCGAGGACGACCGCGATCTCGCCCGCCTGATTCAGATTGCCGTCCGCCCGTGGACACAGTCATTTCACATCGCGTACGACGGCATCCACGGGCTGGAACTGATACGCGTGCGACAGCCAGACCTGATCCTGCTCGATCTGAACCTGCCCGGTCTGAACGGCATCCAGATTTACGACACGCTGCAATCAGATGCGACGCTGCGCACGATCCCGGTGGTGATGCTCTCCGCCAACCAGCGCGAAGCCGCCGCAAGCCGCGCGCAGTATTCGCTGGAACGCGTCGTCGCCTACATCGTCAAACCCTTCTCGCTGGACGAACTGCGCGCGACGCTCCGCCCCTATCTCACATCCTGAGCGCCGGATCCGTTTCCGCCGGTGAGAGGCGCGAACTCGAACATTATCGGCCGGTACGACGTCTCCGCCAGCTTGTTCCGAAAGGCATCGACCGACTCGAACGTCCCTTCGGTGCATTGCCGCGCGTCGATCCACACGGCTAGCGGCTGATCGAGCGGGTACGGATCCAGCGCGATCCCGCGCGGGCCGTTGGCCGCCACCTGCAAAATCGCGCGCTCGTGCTCGCCAACCGGCACATCCTCAAGTGTCTGCTCGAACACCGGCCCCATGCACACCAGCAGCGATAGATAGTCCCAGACTTGCAACAGGCGCCGGTTCAACGCCAGATGGTCAGGCTGAACGGCCAGGCCATAGCGCGGGTGCGTCTCCAGCGCAGCGATCAAACTGTTTTCCCACCGGTGGCGCTCGCCCACAAACTCGCGGATGCGCGTCTTCTGCGCGGGGGGATCGTCGACATAGCGCAGGCGCTGTTCGTAGAGCGCGGTACAGTGCAGGCTGACCAGCAGCGCGGCGTAGCGGTTCTGCGCGAACACGCAATCGATGCTGCGCTGCCAGATCGCCAGATGCTCCTCTAGCTCCATTTCGGTGAAAGTCGCGGGCTGCCCGTAACGGTTCAGCGCGGGGCATCGTTCTGCCTCAGCCCAACCGGTGTCATGGGCGTACGCCGCCAGCACCAATTCCTCGCGCGGCTCCAGCCGCAACGTACCATTTCCTACCCAATGCTCGGCGATCTGCCCGGCCACGTAGGCATGCGCCGCCTGATGGATCAGCCACATGGACTCCGATTCTTCACGGCGAATCATGGGCCTGACTCCTTCCTCGCGACATACAAGCGGCGCGTCGTGCGCGCCCCGTCGCGGTGTGATAAGGTTGGCGGCAAGTGTACCGAAATTCAGCGGATTGACCAGTCTGGCGGGCGCGTGCCTCGCCTGAACGGTGGAGTTTCTCGACGGAGCGATGAACCAGGAGGGCGGCCGGAAGCTATCCCCAGAGGTGCGGCTTAAAGACCATCAGAACCAGGGAGATGATCGGGAGTATGGTTGCTACCGCGCCCCAGATGCCCCAAAGGCGGAACGTGGTCAGGAACTCGTTGGACAACTGCTCGCCGGATGCGCTTAACTGCACCAGCCGGTACTGGTAGCGTAGCAGAAAGAACGCCCACACCGCGCCTGAGAGAACGAGCAAAAATAACGCGGCCTGAATCCAACTGGCTCCCAAGATGTTGCCGTCGCCATACGCGGGAGACAGGCGCAGACCGTTGAGCAGGATCAGCAGCACGCCCGGTACGGTGAACAACACATCCGCCTGGATCACCATGCGAGCACTGAAATGCACCACTGGCCGCTGACCCGTTCGCACAGCCAGGATCATCCAGGCTGCGGTGACGACGATGTTGCCAATGAACAGAATCGCGCCGAGGATGTGCATCAGGATATGCCACCGGCGCGAGTAAAACGGGAAGGGAAGCGACACCAGCACGGCGACGATAATCAGGGCGAGACCGAGTGTAAGGATGGAGCGCGGAAGAGTGCTCATCGTTCCTCCAAGCCTGCCTGGAGCGCGTTACGAGGAAATTTCAGTATATCACAATAAAAAAGCTCGTCGTCATAATTATTCCGGGAATTTCACCCGGGATGCGGGCGCTTGACGTGCCTTCCGGCATGCTGCTACACTGGTCGCGCCAAGCAATAGAGGATGCGACCCTATGCCTAAACCACACGTTCTGATGCTGACGCCGTATGTGCCCTATCCGCCAACCAGCGGCGGGCGCAGCCGCACCTATAACCTGCTGAAGCATCTGAGCGAGCACTACACGATTACGCTGGTCTGCTTCGGACGCCCTGAAGAGACCGCTTTCGACCTCACCCCGCTCGAGCAGTGGTGCGAGCTGATCGTCGTGCCGCGCGCGCCCAGCCCCAGCACCCGCCGCGCCGCGATCCTCAGTCTGACGTCGCTCAAGCCGATCACGATGCGTCTCTACCACACGCCGGAGATGGAAGCGACCGTCCGTCGCGTGCTGGCCGGGCAGCGAGTCGACCTGATCCACGTCGAGTCGTTCTACATGCTGCCGAACCTGCCCGCCGAGCCGGATGCGCCGGTTTTGCTATCCGAGCCAGCGATCGAGTACGTGGCGTGGGGGCGGCACGCACGCGTTGCGCAGCCGTGGTACACGCGGCCGGGCGTGGCGCTCGAAGCGCTGAAAATGCGCCTGTGGGAGCCGCGCGCCTGGTCCGAGGCGACGGTCGTCGGCACAATGTCCGACGTGGACGCGGCGGTCATCCGCCGGGCGACGCCGGGGGTGCTGACCGTCCCCACGCCGAACGGGGTGGACGTCGAGTATTTCCACCCGGCAGAGACGGTCGAGCGCGAGCCGGAGACTGCGATTTACCTGGGTGACTACAAATATTTCCCCAACGCCGACGCGGTGCAGTACTTCGCGCAGGAGATTCTGCCGCGTGTGCGGCGCGTCCGGCCGGGTTTCCAGTTCATCGCGATCGGCAAAGACCCGACGCCCGACATGCTGGCGCTGCAGGATGATCCGGCGCTCGGCGTGCGCGTGACCGGGATGGTGGACGACACGCGGCCCTACTTCCAGCGCGCGACCGTGTTTGTCTGTCCGCTGCGCAGCGGCAGCGGCACGCGCTTCAAGCTGATGGAAGCGCTGGCGTGCGGCTGCCCGGTGATCAGCACAACGATCGGCGCAGAAGGGCTGGACGCAGTCGAGGGCGAGCACATGCTGCTGCGCGACGATCCACAGGCGTTCGCCGACGCGATCCTCGCCCTGCTGGACGATCCGGCGCGCGCCGCCGCGCTAGGCAAGGCCGGGCGGGAGTGGGTCGTCGCCAATCATGCGTGGAGCCGCAGCGCGGAATTGCTGCGCGCCGCCTACGACAAGCTGATCGGCCATGAAGACCCGACCGTGCGCCGCTCTCGGCGGGAAATGAATCGCCTCAGCGCGCGCCAGTCGCCGTAAAACGAGCGGCAAACGCCCCGAATTTCCGGTCCGGCGGGATCAATTTGATTTTAATGTGTAAGATTGCGCGCCCGTTGTCGGTTTAGCCTGCAAGCTGGACAAGAAAATATCGTGTGGGGTTTTGTGCCAGCTCAAGCGGGCTTCAAAGCCGGTACGCGGCGCACTAGCAAAACGGCAGCCGGACCGGCGCAAGGGGATATTCGACACCTCTAGCACAACTGGGTCGCATTATGCGACCCGGTTGTGTTTCTGGCGCGGGATGTGCCGCTTGATCGCGCTCAACAGCGCCGCGTAATCCGTGTGGCTGTGCGCCGCAATTCCGAACGCACGCCTGCTGCCCAGCCCTGCCATCCACCCGACGACCGCATACACCACCGGCAGCGCGCCCGTCACCGTGATCAGATGGCCTTCGCGCGACGTGTCCCAGCGGGTGCGCTTGCCGCGCTGGATCAGCGTGTGGTCGTGCAGGCCGGTCAGCGCATCCCAGGGGACCCAGCTTCCCTGCCACACCAGCGGCTTGAGCCACAACCCGCGCTCGTAGACCGTGATCGCCGGATGCAGCGCGGAAAGCTGCAGCAGCGGCACGGCCAGTGCCGCCAGAAAGATCGCCGCCAGCGCCAGCAGCAGCAAGCGGTAGCCGATCGCCAGGACAAGCAACCCGATCACGCCCACCACAATGCCGATCAGCCCGGCCGCCACCAGCCAGCCGGTGACGCGGCGCAGCGCCGGACGCGGATGCGCGTGCTCCGACAGGCGCGCGCCGGTACGCTCGGATTCCGCGATATGCACTCGATATCCTCTTTCTCTGCCGAATCATCTACCCGGGCCAATCAAGCCGCGCGCCGAGGCAGCTTCGCGTTGTAGGGGCGCAGCTTGCTGCGCCCGCTGTTAAGGATAACCTCAAAAATCACGGGCGGAGCAAGCTCCGCCCCTACGTCAAGATCATTCGCTGTTCTTCGCTACCTTCCGCTGCTCTTTGCTCCCGGCATTATACGCTATACTTGCCGCACTGACCGCTCAGCCGAGGAAGGAGCCGCCGTGAGCCAGTCCGACACGATCGAGCTAACGCTGGACGAAATGGTCCACGGGGGGAATGCGCTCGGACGCTATCGCGGACGCCCGATCTTCGTGCCGTACGCGATCCCCGGCGAGCGGATTCGCGCGCGGATCACAGACGATCGCGGGCGGTTCGCGTTCGCGCAGGGCGTCACCCTGCTGGAACCATCGGCCGCACGCGTCCGCCCGATCTGCCCGCACTTCGGACCGGGTCGCTGTGGCGGGTGCGCGTTTCAGCACATCGCGTACGAGGCGCAGCCGGACTTTAAGCGCGACGTGGTGATCGACCAGTTAAAACGGCTCGGCGGCTTCCGCAACCCGGACGTGCACCCCACCATCCCCAGCCCGGACGCATGGGCCTATCGCAGCCATACGACTTTTCAGATCGACGACGCGGGGCGGATGTGCTACATCGGCACGGACGGGCGCTCGCTGATCCCGATTGAGGAATGCCACATCATCCGGCCGGAGCTGGTCGAGCTGTTCGAGGAGCTGTCGCTGGACGACATCCCGCAGCTTGATCGCGTGCGCCTGCAGGTCGGCTCGGACGGCGCGACGATGGTCATCCTCAGCACGAAAGACGACGAAGCGCCCTCGCTCGAAGTCGATCTGCCGGTGTCGATCAACTTCCTGCTGAGCGACAACGAGCCGGTGAACCTGATCGGTTCCAGCCACACCGACTACATCGTCCACGGGCGGCGATTCCGCGTGACGGCGGGCGCGTTCTTCCATCCGAACATCCCGCAGGTCGAGCACATGGTCGACGCCGTGCTGGAACGGTTGAATCTGACCGGCAGCGAGGCGGTGCTCGACCTCTACGCCGGAGTGGGCACGCTCACTGCGTTCATGGCGGAGCGGGCGGCGCTCGTCACCAGCGTCGAGAGCTATCCCCCGGCGGTGACCGACGCCGACGAAAACCTGGCCGACCTGGACAATGTCGACCTGATCGAAGGCGGCGTCGAAGCGGTGCTGCCGGAGCTTGACGAGCAATATGACGCGGCGGTCGTCGATCCGCCACCGTCCGGCATGGATGGGCACGCTCTCGATGCGCTGGCGGCGATCGGGCCGCGCACGCTGGTGTACGTCAGCGCCGATCCCGCGTCGCTGGCTCGCGATGGGAAGCGGCTGGCGCAGAAGGGTTACCGGCTGGTGGACGTGCAGCCGATTGACATGGCGCCGCAGAGCTACCAGATTCAGTCGGTCGCGCACTTCACACGCTAAGCGGCGCGTTTGCCGGGCGCGCGGGGTTTGGTGGTATGATCAGAAACGTTCCCTTTTGGCCGCGAGACAAAGAGGACGCATCATGACCCGTTTGCCTGCCTTTACCGTCCTAACTGCAATCCTGGCGGTAGCCCTCTTTGCGCTGCCCGCCGCTACCCTGGCGCAAGATGAGCTTACCCAGACGTACACCACCGCCGACGGCGCGCTGACCTTCCAGCACCCGGCCAATTGGGCGGTTATCGAGCAGTTTGGGACCATCACGCTCGCCAACTCGCAGGAAGCGCTCGACGCCCTGAACCGCGCCGCGCCGCTGGCCGCAGGCCAGGTGACCGTGGCGATCGTGCCGCCCGCCGGGCTGGTTGAGCAGCTTGCCATGCTGGGGCTGAGCGCGGACAGCGGCCCGCACGCGCTGATCGAAGATTATGTGTCGCTGCTCGGCGCGGCAACGTTCTCCCCGCCGCAGGATATCACGGTCGGCGGGCGGCAGGCAGTGAAGTCGAGCGGCGTCTCGCTCGGCATGTCGCAGGCGCTGTACGCGATCGAAACCGACGGGGGCGGGATGGCGCTGATCGCCGCCGCCGCGCCTGATAACGCGACGCTTCAGGCAACCGAGCCGACCCTGCTGGCGATCATCGGCTCGTTCGACGCGCGCCCGATCGCGGAGCCGACTGAAACAGGCAGCGTCGTCTGGCAACAGATGGTCGCGCTGCCCGGCGAGCAGGTGGTCGAAGGCGGCGTCAACGGCTTCCTGGATGTGGTGGCAGGGCCGGACGATACGATCTACGTGGTCGATGCGGTGCAAGGTATTCATGTCTACTCGCCGGATGGCGCGTATGACCCCTTCGACATGGTACTGTCCGACATCAAC
>CBINGT010000030.1:0-14509 GCA_966250245.1 uncultured Anaerolineae bacterium | reverse complement strand
TCCGACCCAAACCACACGCGGGCGGCGCTCGCTCGGGAAGCAGCCCAGGTCCGACAGCACCAGCTCGAACGGCGCGCGGCCCACAACCGCCTCGCTGAGCGCGCGCTCTAGCTCGGGTTGCTGCGAGGCAGGCGCGTCCCCGAGGAATTTGAGCGTGAGGTGGATTCCGTGCGGGTCAACCCAGCGTACGACGCCGTGGGGCGTGTCGGCGCGAACCTGCTGCTGTATCACGGCCAGGCGTTCCAAAATGGGAGCCGGAAGCACAATCGCCACAAACAGTCTGAGCGTTTCCGCCATATCTGCTCCTTTCGTTCGCAGCCGGGACAGCTTCGAGGGAGTATAACGCGTCCCCTTGCGGGCTGCATCTGCGCGAAACTCCAGGGACCTTCGGGCGATTGTCTGAGTGAGAAATCTTGTTGTAGAATTACCTCATTCACCGGGCACGCCCTTCAGGTTAATGAATCATGGCCGAAGATCAAGCGAAGATGCTCCTGCGTCAGGGGATCGCTGCCGCGAAAGAAGGACGCAGCGCGGCAGCGCGTGATCTGCTACGCCAGGCGGTGCGCGCCAACCCGCGCGACGAGACGGCGTGGCTGTGGCTGAGCAGCGTAGCGCCGAACGATCGCGAGCGGGTGTTTTGCCTGAAGCAGGTACTGGCGATCAACCCGCAAAACGAGTTCGCGCTGAAGGGGCTGGCGGCGCTAGGCTATGCGCCACCTGCGCAGGAAGCGGCTCCTGCGACGTCGGTTCCGGTGCTGGCGGAAGACAAATATCTGCGTATCCTGCCCGCGCTGGACGATCTACTGCTTGATTATCCCTACGAGCCGGAAGCAGACGGGGGGCAGGCGTGGGTTCATAAGCCGCGCCGCCGCTATGGAGAGGCTGCGGCACGGCGCTTGCAGCAGGCGACGGTTGCGGCTGCGGCGCTGGTGTTGGTGGCGCTGGTCGCGGGTGGGGCGCTGCTGGCCGATTCTTTGGGGCTGTTCGATGGAGAGAGCGATTCTGCGGCGGTGGTCTATCAGCCGGTGTTCACGCTCACGCCCACGGCAACAATGACGGCCACCCCCGGCTTCTGGCCGACTCCGACGCCATTCCCGGCGCGGCTGAGCGTCGGCGCGACGACCGTCCCGGTCGGGCTGGAACCGGCAGGACGCATCTATGGGCTGGCGACCCCCACACCGATTTACCCGGAATTTGACTCAAGCGTGCAACGGCGCATCGAACCGGCGATCGACCTGTACTCGATCGGCCGGTATGCCGAGGCGCAGCGCGAGCTGGCGACCGCGCAGGCGTCGTACAGCGGGCAGTGCTATCCCGCGCTGGTCTATTATCACGCGATGGCCTATGCGGCGCAGGGCGGCACGGCGAACCTCAACGCGGCGGCGCGCTTGCTGCAAGACGGCCTGGCGTATACACCGCCGGGCGATCGCTATCGCGGTGAGGCATACGACTCGTGCCCCGACGCGCCGCTGCTGCACGCCGGTCTGGCTGAGGTCTGGCTGCGACAGGGGCGCACCGCGCAAGCCTATTCCGCTAGCCAGCAGGCGCTGGAAGCAGATCCCCGGCTGGTTCCGGCGAGCCTGGTGAAGGCGGAGATCGAGCAATCGCGCGGCAACTTCGGCGCGGCGGAGCAGACGCTGCTTGATGCGCTGGCGCTGAGCCCGCGCGACACAAACCTGCTGGTTCGCCTGGGCGAGCTTTCGCTGGCGCAGGGGCGCGCAAACGCAGCGCTTGAATACGCCGGGAAGGCGCTGTATGTGGATCCGCTGCTGCTCCCGGCGCTGCGTCTGCAAACGCGGGCGTATCTCGCGCTGGCGGAAGGCGCGCCAGAGAACCGCGCAACCGCGCGCGAGGAATACTTCGGACTGGCGGCGCACAGCGCGCAAACGCTGTTGCTCTACTATCCCGGTGATCCGCAGGGTCACCTGCTGCTGGCCGAGGCGCGGCTGGGCGAAGGCAACGCGGAGCAGGCGGAAGAGGCGCTTAACCGGCTGCTGGCGGTCGAGGACTCCGCATTCCGCGAGCAGCACGCGGACATTCTGCGGCAGGCATATCAGCGGCGCGGCGAGCTCTATCTGCGGCAGGGGCGTATCGCGCTGGCGAACCAGGACCTGCGACGCGCGGGGCCGACGGGCGCGATCGATCGCTTGCTGGCGCTGGATCTGGTACAGGGCGACTATGACGACGCGGCGCTTCAACTCACGACGCTGCTCAACGCGCCCGGTGCGAACTCTTCCGCATATCAACTGGTCGGTGCGCAACTGGCGGTTGAAGCCTGCCGCTATTCTGCGCTGGACGACCTGGAATGCGACGACGCTCGCGCGCTTGAATTGCTCACCGACGAGTTTATCGGCGTGTTGCCGGGCGAGCAGCAGGCCGAGGCGTATTCTCTGCGCGGGCAGGCGCGATACTGGCTGACGCAGGCGCGCGGGCTGCCTTCAGCGGCAGGACGCGTGGCGTATCAGGCGGCGCTTGATGACCTCAATCGGGCGCGGTCGCAGCGCGATCACGCGGTCGATCATTATTTCCGTGGGCTGGTCCTGGCGGAGCTTGGCGCGTTGGACGAGGCGCTGTCGGAGTTGATGTGGGTAAAGTACTGGGATGGGCTGTACGATTACCCGTTCGTGCCCGACGACTTCGACCAGCAGGTGATGGCAGTCGAAGAGCGTGCCATCGCGGCCCGCGAAGCAGCCCTGGCGACTGCAACGGCGACCGTCCGGTCGCCGAGCAGGGAGTCGCAGACTGACGAGCCGGACGAAGGCTCTCCGACTCCGGCCGCTCCTACGCCGACGCCCGCGCCGACGATCCCGTTTGAGGAACGCCCGCAGCTTCCGTAGCGTCGCCGTGTAGCTTCTACAACACCTAGAGGCGCTCTGGCGTGTCGCTAGACCGGCGGCCAGGGGTAGCTAGGCCCATGCCCACTCGGGCTGGGGAAGACGCGCGTCGTGAGCAGCTTTTCGATGCGACGGACCAGCGCGCTGATCTCGTTGGCCGACAGCCAGCTTTGCATCAGATCGATCCACGGCGCGGCCTTGCACAGAATGTCGTTTTGCAGCGAGGCGAGGGATTCGAGCAGCGGCTCGGGGATCGGCTGGCGCTCGAACTCCCAGATGACGGTGCGCAACTTCGGCGCGCTGTGAAACGCCAGTCCGTGATCGATTCCCCACAGCTTATTTTGTGCATCCAGCAGCAGATGCCCGCCCTTGCGGTCTGCATTGTTGATCACGGCATCGAACGCGGCGAAGCGCTGAAGCTGGTCGTTGAACGAGTCATCGAGCGTGAAGAAATTGATCGCCGGATCGTGCTCGATGAACAACTGCACCGAGCCGATCCCGTGCGGGCCGTCGCGCAGCACCGTGGCAGGAACCAGCTCCCATCCCAGCGCCTGGGACACGTGATAGGCGAGCACTTCGCGATAGCAGAGCGTCCCATCGGGGAAGTCCCACAGCGAGCGCTCGCCACGTTGCGGCTTGTAGACCGCCGTTAGAACCTTGTCGCCGTCATAGATGGAGACGAGAGCAGCGTAGTTCGATCCCCACCGCATCACTCCCTGGACGTCCGCGATCGTGCCGGACGCCAACGCACACTCTGCCTCGTAAATCGAGAGAGAGCGTTGTGGCGATCCGCTGTGCTCATCCGGGGTAGGCGGCGAAGAGAAGCGATCGGGCGGGTTCATCAGGTCCAGTAGTTAATCAACCGGCCGTTTGTCTTGGGGTCGGCCCGTCCCTGCTTGACGACCTGCTGCGCATACTGGCTGAGCGCGCGCATTTGCTCGCGCGTGCCCCACAGGCGGACGACCTGCGGCTCGAGATCGGGGTCGATGTCGCCCGATTCGGTGGTGACCAGTTCGTGCGCCACCACGACCACCAGGTCGCGCGATTCGTCATATCCCAGGCCCATCTGCGCCACGCGGAACAGCGGCTCAATCGGGTCGCGTAGGGACATATCCCAGCGCGCGAGGTTGACTTCGGGCGCGGCCTTCTCGGGCGAGGCTTCTGCCAGGCTGTCCAGCAGATCGCGCAGCGCTTCGGAGAGGGCCCGCGCTTGCTCCTTTTCGATAATGAGCGAGATGATCTGGTCACCCTTGCCGGCCTGCAAGTGAAAAAGGCGCTTGCCCTTAGGTCCAATGGTGCCGACAGTGATGTAGTCAACCGGATCGAGTTCGATTTCGCCGTTTGGCATTAGTATTGACCTTTCGGGTTAGGCACTTGCGCCATACACCAATGATTCTACGTGTTCGCCAGACGTGTGACAAACACTTTTCCGCCTGTTGAAGTGCGTTCCTACCTGCCGAGGAGCCGCGTCCACAAGCTGCGGCGCCGAGGTGGGGGAGCAGCCAGCTTCGGCAAAAAGCTGGTGTCGTTCAGCCGGACTAGCGTTGGACGGTCAGAACTCAAATATAATACTGATATCGACGCTGGAGACACCTCGATCCGCTGGAAGGCATCAAGCGGCGCGCCGAGGTAGTACGTCACGATGAGCTTAATGATGTCGCTGTGGGAGACGACGGCGACCCGTCCGCGTGGGTGGCGGCGGACCAGCATTTCGATCGCGTCGACGGCCCTTATCTGCGCGTGACGGAACGCTTCGCCGTGTGGGAACTGCGCGCGGCTCGGGTAGAGTTGAACGGTTTGCCACAGCGACTCGCGTCGCAGCGTCTTGAGCTTGGCGCCCTGCCAGTCGCCGAATCGCACTTCGCCAACGCCTTCCAGCGGTTCGATGCTCAGCGTGGGATAGTGCTGAGCGATGGCCTGCGCCGTTTCCATCGTGCGCTCGAGCGGGCTGGCATAGATGGCCGTGATGCGCGCCGACGCGAGGTGCTCGCCCAGAGCGGCCGCCTGCTTCTGTCCGTCCGCGCTGAGATGGACGCCCGGCGTCCAGCCCGCCAGCTTACCCGTCGCTACCCAGTCATTGATTGCATGACGGATCAGCAAGATTTCAGTCATGATGAGGCAGAATTCCTTTTCGCGTGTGGAGCCTGACCGGCGCCTGGGAACCGGCGCCGCTAAGGAGGCGCGTCGCAGCGGTTTTATATAGTTTTTTATAGCAAACTTGTGCCGAATGCACTACTGTATGCATTAAGTTCGCGATCATTTTGTCGAGGCGTTGCACATGAAATCCCTCAATACGATCGGGCTAGAAGCGTGGGGGCGCGCTTCAAATGAGGGCCTGTTGATCACCGATACGCAGGGGCGAGTCGAGGCGCTGAATCCACGCTTGCAGACACTGTTTGGGCTGGAGCATATCCCGGAGTCGATCCACGAGCTGATCGCGGCGACACGCGCCTCGCTGCCGGAACTGGCGACGGTGTTTGATTCTGATCACAGTGACGACGCCTCGCGGTGGGGTAGCGTGCGCGTGCATCACCCGGTTATCCAGCGCCTGTACTGGGAGCAGATCCCGCTGAAGGTCGACGGCCAGCGGGTGGGGTTATGTACAATCTTTCGGGATAGCGCGCCTCAGGCTGACCGGGACACCTCGCGGCAGGCGTTTCTGGCGATGATCTCGCACGATCTCCGCACGCCGCTTAGTGCGATCCTCGGCTTCTCCGAGTTATTGCGCTACAACCGCGATTCGCTTCCTGGCGAGGTTCAGCAAGAGCTGCTTGAGAGCATCAACCGCAATGCCAACGACCTCAGCCGCTTTACGCAGCTCGCGCTGGACGTGATGTACCTCGAAGCGAACGTCGAAAGCCTGCAAACCGAGCCGGTTGCACTGGATCAATTCGTCCAGCAGTGGCTAGCCGACGCACTGCACCGTATCCCGTCCGATAAATTGCTGTTCCGCAACGGCGTAGCCTCGCGCGTGCCCGCTAGGATCTCACCCTCGGCGCTGCATCGTATCCTGCAAATCCTGGTCGATTTTGCACTGGCCGAAAGCCCTGCCGAGCACCCGGTCGAGTTGTCGCTGGAGTTCAATACCGTGCGTGCGCATATCGGCATCCGCCACCAGGCGCCGAACCTCACGCATGCGGAAGCGGCCGGGTTGTTCACGCTGTTCCAGTCGCGAGACGTCAGCGCGCACACGCGTCCACAGTTTCACCGGGTTCAGTTGTACGTGGCGAACCTGCTCGCCGAGCGCCAGCAAGGGCTGCTGACGCTACGCGAGGGCCCCGATTCCACCTATATGCTTGACCTCGCGTTGCCTCTGGAGCTGCCCAACAATAACTAACCCGCCTGATCGACATTTCGTCTTGACACTCGCTGCATCTACAAGTAAGGTTCACACGTGCAGTCCTGGCGCTGCCCGGCGCGAGCCACGGGCAGGGCATTCATCATTGTCGCTAGTCCGAAGATGGAGTAAAGCATGGGCCGCGTAGTCAACACGAATAGCACCGGCAAGGTTCGCAACCAGATGATGCGGACATCGGCGGAAATGCTGCGCCGCCTCAGCCAGAAGCAGACGCTTGACGACGAGGCGCGCGACATGACCGCGCTGCTGGTGTACTGCCTGCGCGAGGTGAATGAAGGGATCGAGGCGTCGGCTGAGGTGTGGGAAAACCGCGATTACTGGTTGAAGGCAGATCAACTCCGCGACCGCTGGGGATGGACCGGCCACGCAGCCGCGCGCCTGGAACAGATGATCCGCGACGACGCATGGGAGACGCTCCCCGCGATTCTGGCGAGCCTTGCCGAGCATTTTGCGGATATTCGCATTACCAAGATGACTCGCTCGGCCGACGCGTGGACCGGCGCGTACGACCGGCTGATTGACGAGCTGAATCGTTAGGGGCAGGCGCTCAGTCGAACCGCTCCTCGATCCACGGCAGGATCGCGTCGTAGTCGGGCACCCAGTAACCCGCCGCCATGCCGATCAGGTCGTCGCGATCGAGCACGCGCGACTCCCGGCCAGACCAGCCGAGCAGCAGCGCGGGACCGACTTCAAGCATGTTCCACACCGAAAGATCGGTGTCTGTGTGCGACTGTAGCACGTAGGCGATGCGCGGCCAGTTGAACACCTGGAGCGGGTTTGCCAGCTTGCGGACCAGCGCATCGACTACCTGCTGCTGGCGCGCGGCGCGCTGGTAATCGTCGTCCTGGTGGCGCGTGCGCGCATATTGCAGCGCGCGCTCTCCGTCCATCTTCTGACGGCCCGGCTCGAACTCAATCTGCATCGTCCCGCCGTCGCGTGTTGGGAACTCATAGTCGACAATGCGCTTCGGCACGTCGATCGTGACGCCGCCCACCGCGTCGATCAACTCTACGAAGGCGTCAAAGTCCAGCCGGACGTAATGATCGACCTCGATGCCGAAGCTCTCTTGCAGACTGGCTTTGACCAGCGCCGGGCCGCCTGTGTCACGCGCTTCCTGCTCGCCGAGCACGTTGATTGTGTTGATGCGCTGCTCGCCGTAGCCCGGCACGCGAATGAACACGTCGCGCGGGATCGAGAGCAGCGTCACGTCCAGCCTGCGCGGCGTGATGTTGAGTAGCATGATACTGTCGGTGCGCGTGTACCAGCCCTCGCCCTCGCGCGCATCCACGCCGAGGATGACGATGTCCAGCGGCTTGGGCGGCACGATGAAGTACAGCAGAAGCACCGATCCGAAACACACGATCGGGATCAGGAGTAAGAGCACGCAGCTCAGCGTGCAGCAGCCGCGACGGCGCCGGACGACAGGCGGTGGAAAGTATCCGTATGGGCTCGGCGCGCGATGTGGCGCACGCTGGGGAGTAGCGGGTCTCACGATACAACTTGCTCCTTATTGACTGGGCGCGGCCAATTCTGCCGTGAAGCACGCTGGTCTGCAAGCTGCCGGGTGGACCGCACGCAAAGCGGTCCGTATAATCTTGGTGTTGGCGAACCCGTAACCCGCTGGGAGTCACACGGTGAATAGCGACATTTTCATCTCCACTGTTCTCATTATTGTGGCGCTGGGCGCGATTGTGGTTGCCGCCAACATAGCCGACAAGCGTCGCGATCCCCGGCTCCGCCAGTGGGTGATGGGCGTGCTGCTGGTCACAAACCTGATGCTGGTAGTGTGGTACGGTATCCTGCCGCTTGGCATCGAGTCGAACGAGGACGAGGGAGCCGCGCTCGTGGCGAGCTTCGCGCTGGCGGTGGTGCTCGGCGTGGCCTCGACTGCGGTGCTGTTCCAGCCGGTGCGCGAATGGCTGGCGCGCTTCCTTCCCGCGCGGCAAGAAGCGGACCCTGCGCTTGCAGGGCGTCCGCAGGTGGGTATGCTGACGACGGTTCAGGACGGCCCGCCCGGCGAGCCATTGTTCCCGCAAATGCTTGGCTATTACACGACCACTACTCGCCTGAATCCGCAGCCGGTCGCGCCTGCCGCGTCGCCGGTCATACGCGGCTTTGATTCCCGCTCGACCGTGCACACGGTCGCGCTGGCGTTCTGCATTTACCTGCTTGGGACACAGTTCCTGGCGTTCCTGCTGGGCGGCGGACTGGAAGGCGTTGCCGAAGGGTTCTCGGATGGGCTGACCGCCTGGGACCTGTTGCTGAACGGGCTGCCCTTGCTGGTTATCCCGGTGCTGGGGGTCGGCTGGGGCATCCGGCGAGACTTCCGGCAGACGCTCGACCGGCTGGGGCTCGGCCCGCTGACCGTTCAGGGCGTGGGCGTGGCGGTCGGCATGGCGATCGGGTTGCTTATCCTGGTGTCGATCGTCGGGGCGACGTGGCAGTTCCTTACGCCGCCGGAAACGTTCGAGGAACAGACGCGAGCCTCGGATGCGCTGGCAGAGAGCGTGGATACCGTCTGGCTTGCGCTGGTGCTGGCAGGGTCGGCGGCGATCTCCGAAGAAATCGCGTTTCGCGGGGCGCTTCAGCCGGTGTTTGGGTTCTGGGCGACGGCGCTGATCTTCGCGCTGACGCACATGCAGTATGCGTTCACGCCTGCCGCGCTGATCATCCTGGGCGTGGCGCTGGCGTTTGGCTGGATCCGCCTGCGCTTCAACACGACAGTCGCTATTGCCACGCACTTTCTGTACAACTTCATCCCGCTGGCGTTGAACATCGCAATTGGCGAAGAAGCGCTGCTCTGGCTGCGAAGCCTGGGGCTACCGTTATGATCGCTCCGCACGTCGATGCTCGGCGCGGCGAAATCCACACGTTGACGCTGCACAGCCGCGCTCTGTCGCGCCCGATGACCGTTCAGGTAGTCACGCCGCCCGATCCGGTTGACGGCCTGCCAGTGCTGTACTTTCTGCATCCCTGGGGCCTCAGCCCGCGCTATATCCTTGAGAAGCTGCGCCTGCCGGAACATCTGTGGGCCGGAGTTGTGCGCGGGGTGTTGGCGCCATTTGTCGTCGCGCTACCCGAAGGCGGCAAGAGCTTCTACGTGAATGCGCTCGATCCGCCGGGCCATGACTGGTCCGCGATTGTGGAGAGCGCGCCGTCTTTCTACGAGGGCGCGCTGGAGCAGTACGGACGCTATGGCGACTACCTGTGGGGCGAGGTGATGCCTGCGGTTGAGGAGCGCTTCGGCGTGCGGCGGGACCGCGCCGGGCGCGCAATCGGCGGGATCTCGATGGGCGGCGCAGCGGCAGCGTATCACGCATTTCGGGCGCCAGATGCCTTCTGCGCGGTGGGGATCCACAGCCCGGCGGTGTTCAAGCCGCCACCAGAGCAGGGCGGTCCGCCGTGGATCTTTGGTACCACTCGCGAGAGCTTTGCGGAATACAACCCGGCGGACCTGGCTGCATGGGTTGATCCGGAGGCGCAGCCGCGCATCTGGCTGGACTGTGGCGACGAGGATCCGCTGCTTGAGAATGTGCAGGCGCTGCACCGCGCGCTCGAATCGTACGGTTTGGCGCACGAGTACGGGATCTGCCCTGGCGGGCACAATAAGCTGTACTGGGAACCGCGAATGCCTGATTACCTGGCGTTTTACGCGCGGGAGTGGGGTGGCTAGCGCTTCTTCCCGGGCACGCTATGATGCGTGCGGCAGCGCGCTTCATACGACTCGGACGCGCCGACCAGGATGATCGGGTCGTCGTAGTTCGCGGGTTTTCCGTTGACTAGCCGCTGCGTGCGGGTCGCTTCTTCGCCGCAGACCATGCAGATCGCGTGGAGCTTCTGTACCTGGTCCGCACGGCACATTAGCGCGGGCATCGGGCCGAATGGCTCGCCACGGAAGTCCAGGTCCAGCCCGGCGATGATCACGCGCACGCCGTTATCTGCCAGTTGCTCGGCCACCGTAACGATTTCATCGTCGAAGAACTGCGCCTCGTCGATTGCGACGACCGACGTCTCCGGCTTGACGTGCTCCAAAATATCTGCCGCGCGCTCGACGGGCACGGCCTCAAAATCCATTCCGTTGTGCGACGCAACGCGGCTGGTGCCATAGCGGGTGTCAATTGCAGGCGTGAAGACCTGTACTGAGCGCCGGGCGATGCAGGCGCGGCGGATGCGGCGGATCAGCTCTTCCGTTTTGCCGCTGAACATGCTGCCGCAGATCACTTCGACGTGCCCGGAATGCTGTGTCATCAGTAGTATTCCCCCTCGCAGTGCCTAACAATAAACGGGCGGCCGTGCGCCGCCAAACAAACGGGCAGGTGCGCCTGATTATCACACCTGCCCGATGTTGGGATCAAATTTCGAGTCGCGCCTAGGCTTCTTCCGGCTCTGGAAGCTGGTAGCCACGCTGGCGCAGCAGACGCTTGGTATCTGCCAGAACCTTGCGCCCAATGCCCGGAATGGACAGCAGCCCCTGGTCGCCCGACTCTTCGAAGCGCGCCAGCAGGTCGCCGACCACTTCGATGCCGTTCTCGTTCAGAATGTTGACGTAGCGCTTCTCGAGACCGATCTCGGCCACCGGCACATCCGGCGACGTGCGCGCAGATTCGCGGGCTTCGAGTTCGGCAGTGTACTGATCGCGGGCGCGCAGACGGGCCATGAAGCGGTCCACCTGACCCTCGGTGTCCACGATGCGCTGTTCGCCGGTGTAGAACGGGTGGCATGCCGAGCAAACGTCAGTGCGGATTTCCGGGACGGTTGAGCCGGTTGTCCAGGTGTTACCGCACGCGCAAATCACGGTTGCTTCGGGGTACCACGTGGGATGAATCTTCTCTCGCATTGTTGTCTGTTAACCTTTCCGGCCACGGTTCCCGCTAGGCGGGGGATGCGTGGCGGTATGTCCGGCTGAAATGTGCCGTGACAGGGGCGAGGCTACGCCTGCTGCTCCGCTGCCTGCGGCTGTTCCGGAAGAACGCTGATACGCTTGCGATTGCGGCCGAACCGCTCGAACACGACATACCCTTCGGCCGTGGCGAAGATGGTGTAATCGCGGCCGATGCCGACATTCTTCCCAGGATGGAACTGGGTGCCGCGCTGGCGGACGATGATGTTGCCGGGAATGACGTACTCACCGCCAAAACGCTTGACGCCCAGACGCTTGCTCTGACTGTCACGGCCGTTCTTGGACGAGCCGCCGCCCTTCTTGTGCGCCATGAGTGCTGCTCCTTATAACTCTTCCGTTAGCTGCTGATGCTGTCGATGCGCAGCCGGGTGTAGTACTGGCGATGGCCCCGACGCTTGCGGAAACGCTTCTTCGGCTTGTACTTCCAGACGAAAATCTTGCGCCCGCGGAACTGGCTGACGACGGTCGCTTTGACCACGGCGCCCTCAACGGTCGGCTGGCCAATGGTCGCCTGTCCGTTGTCTCCGACGACCAGCAGGACGTCGGTCAGATCGATGGTGGCGCCTTCTTCAACCGGAAGCCGCTCGACGTCGATTTCCCGACCCGGTTCCGCACGGTACTGGCGGCCGCCGGTACGAATTACTGCATACATTGCGTATTTGTCTCCAATCTTCGCTTGCCACCGGCTGCTGACTGCCCGGGTGAAAGGACGTCGCAGCGGGGAAAATTGGCGGGATTACCCGGTGTCTCCACGAGGCAACGGGATGGTATTATAGCGGTCTGAGCGGGGAGCGTCAATGGCGGGTCAGGCGGACCGTTGGCGTGTCCGGCGGGGTAGTGTATCATGGGCTGCGTCGTCGCGTTGAGGTGGTCATGCGTTGGTGGAAACTATTTCAATTTGCCCTGCTGGCAGGGGGCATTGGTGCTGCGCTGGCGGCATGTGATTCGGCGCCGTCCGCGCCGCGCACGCCGCTGGTCGTGTCGCAGACGCCGCGCTCTGATCTGCCGTTGACGCTGCCCACACCCCTGCCCGAAGCCACGGAACCCGTTACCCTGGCGCCGACCGAAGCGCCAGCGCCCGAACCACCCGCTGAGATCGCCCTGGCGCCGTCCGTGCGCTATCGAGTCGAGGCGGACCTCGATTGGGCGGCGCGCTCGGTGCACGTGGTGGAGCAGGTCGATTTGCAGAACGGGCTGGATCGAGCGCTGGACGAGATCCTCTTTACCATCGAGGCCAACGGCGAAACTAATCTGTTCAGCGTGGCGAGCATCAAGGCGGGCGGCGCGGCGATTGACGAGTACACGCTCAACGCGTCGGACCTGATCGTTCCCCTGCCAGAGCCATTTGAGCCGGGCAAGCTGCTCACCCTCGAGCTGACGTACGATTTGACGATCCCCGCCATCCGCGCCGGATACCAGTACGGCCACCTCGGCTATCTTGGCTACAGCGAGCGGCAGGTCAACCTGGGGAACTGGATCCCGCTGGTTGCCCATTACGACGCAGTGAGCGGGTGGGTCAGCCCAAAACCACATACGGTCGGGGAGCAGGCTGTGCGGCGGCAGGCCGATTTCGACGTGACGCTTCGCGTGAGCGGCACGCCGGACGGGCTGGTCGCGGCGGCTCCGGGTGAGGTGACACATGAAGGCGACGAGTGGCGCTTTGTGGCGGCGCAAATGCGCGAGTTCGCCGTCTCGCTATCGGATAAATTTGAGGTCGTGCGCACGCAGACGCCGTCCGGTGTGGACGTCGAGTTATACCATTTCCCCGAGTCCGCGCTGGGCATGAACGCGGCGCAGCATGCGCTCCAGACAGCCGCAGACGCCCTGACGCTGTACGAGCGGCAGTTCAACCAGCCGTACGCGCACCAGCGGCTGGTGGTGGTCGAGGGCGACTTTCCGGACGGGATGGAGTTCAGCGGGCTGGTGTTTGTCAGCCGCGACTGGTTCCAGCTTTGGCGCGGTATCGCCAATGACTGGCTGACCGTCATCACCGCGCATGAAGTGTCGCATCAGTGGTGGTATTCGGCCATTGGGAGCGACCAGGGCCAGCATCCCTATCTTGATGAGGCGCTGGCGCTTTACAGCGAGCTACTGTACTTCGAGCATTACGCGCCGGAGCACGTCGCCTGGTGGTGGGATTTCCGCGTGAACGCCTACGCGCCAAGCGGGCACGTGGACCGGCCGGTCTACGACTTCAACGCGCCGCGCCCGTACATCAACGCGGTGTATTTGCAGGGCGCGCGCATGATGCACGACCTTCGCAAAGACCTGGGCGATGTGCCGTTCTTCGGCTGGCTCCAGCGTTATACTGCGCAGATGAGCGGGCAGATCGCCACACCCGCCGATTTTTGGGGCGCGATGACGGGCGACGAATATGACGCCACGCGAGAAACGCGCGAGCGCTATCTCGGCAGCGCGGACATTCTGGCGCGGTCATCCGTACTCCCCTGACGAAGCAAGCACCAGCAGCCTGTATAACAAAGCTACCCAACATCTCCCGTGGTGATTGCGCCCGCGCGCTCGTAATTCGCGATAATGACGCCTGTTGGAGAGACTGTGCTCTCCGTTACCCTGAACGCTGCCGGGATCGTGCCATCGGCAAACAACCTCTTTCCGACGCCCAACGTGAGAGGATAGATCTTCAGCCAGTACGCATCGACCAGGTCATGCTTGATCAGCGTTTGCAGGAGATTGGCGCTTCCGTAGACGTGCAGCTCCGGCCCTGACTGTTGCTTGAGGCGGGCGATCTCTTCCGCAATGTTTCCGCTCAAGAACACGGACGGCTGCCATGTGCCAGAGGTCACGGTGTTCGAGGCGACGTACTTGGTGGCTGTATTGGCGTTCGGCCATGTGTCCGCGTGCTGCGGCCAGTACGCCGCCCAGATGTCATAGGTTTTGCGGCCCAGCAGTAGATCAAACGGCATGTCCATCTGCGTTCTAATGACAGACCCAAGCACCTCGTCCGCATAGGGGGAAAGCCATCCGCCATATGGGAATCCGCCGCTGGGGTCTTCTTCTAGACTGCCCGGCGCCTGTATGACGCCATCCAGGGTGATGTGAGCGACTACGATCACTTTTCGCATGATTGAGGCCCTTTCATATTCGGTTAGGGTGAATATAGCGCAGATGCCGAGCGTTTGTGGATGAGGCAACGAATGCGGCATCCACGTTGGGACTGAGCGGGCAATCCGGCGTCTGATTGCCCCTAACGAAAAGGGCAGGGGGTTCTTCAGCGGACCATAAGCAACTTTCCTTTAGCGTCACTTTGGTCTAGGATACAGGCGTGGTAGGCGCTCGACGGGAGCGCCATGCTGTCTGCCTGCAGGTGTGGAATGCTCGCTTCGGTTACTTCATGTGCGATTGTCGGCCTGGAGGGTCGCCGCGACCCCGACTGCCGCCGCTCCTTCCCCTGGGACG
>CBINGT010000029.1:0-14971 GCA_966250245.1 uncultured Anaerolineae bacterium | reverse complement strand
TCAGAAAAATCACATAGGTCACGGGCGGAGCTTGCTCCGCCTCTACTTGCCCGGCTTTCCAATGCGCCGGTCTGCTTCGTGACAGCCTCGGGCGCGATTGTGTGTATACTCTCTTCGACCGGAAACACACAAGGAGAGGGGACGATGACCAGCGGACAGTCAGGAACTCGTGCGGTAGACAGCCTTTCGGCCAATGAGTTCGCGATCGAGATTGATGGCGAGCTGGTGCAGGGCGCGTTTGGAGTGAGCGGACTGACCAGCCTCTCGCTGGTGGACGGGCAGGTGGTGTTCCCGCCGCTGGTGATTACCAAGATGGTGCAGCGCGGGCCGGAACTGGCCGCGAACCGCTGGATTCGCGAGACGCTTGAAAACCCGACTGCGCGGGTAACCCGCAAGCTGGCGATTATCGCGCTGGATGATGGCGTCGAGGTGCGGCGCTGGGTCTTCCGCGAAGCGTGGATTAGCGAAGTCTCGTATTCGGACTTTGACGCCAGCAGCGAGGCGCTGGTCGAAGAGCGGCTGACGATCCAGCACCGGGGCGTCGAGGTCATCTGGGCGGGCGACTAGGCGCGCTCAGAGGCGGAACAGCAGCATAAACCCGACGGCGACCGCGCCGAGTTCTGCCAGCCCGATCCCGGTGGCGACTGTCACAGCGCGCAGGCCGGGCACTTTGTTCATCCCGTGCCCGTCGTAGTGATCCCATGTCTCGCTGCCGAGCAACATGCTGATCGGCAGCATCATGATCAACCCCGCGCCTACCAGCAACGGGCCGGACGAGCTTTCGTCGAGCGTGTGCGCCGCCAGCGTGAAGATCGCCAGGAAGACCGCGAACACGCCCACGCCGATCCCGAAGGCGAGGCCCGATCGCTTGCGCAGGTCGGTCAGATAGGGCGCGTCGTCGAAGTATGGCAGGGCCATGACGACCCACGAGGCCAGGGCGAGGGTGCTGATAAAGGCGCTGAGGACGACGCCCAGCCACGCAAATCCGCTCATAAGGGCTTGGTTCCTGTGACGTTGGCCCGGTCGGCTGGCGCGACCGGCGATCGGTGACGCTTAGTATACTTGCGGGCGCGCCGGAACGTTCGATTTTCGCGTGATGCTAGCGCGCCGTCCGCGCGGCGAGATGGGACGGAAGCCGCATTTGGTGGTATGATTGGGCGCAGTTGCGCAGTGTGCCAGGAGGCAAAATTCTTTACATGTCAACGAATGCGACGACGTGGTTTTATGCGGAGCCGGAGCACAACGCCTATCTGCTTGAGGAGCGCCTCAACCAAACGTTTTGGGCCCACCGCATCGCGGACGTTTCTTTCGACACCCTCAGCGCCGAGCCGCCCTTCAAGATGACCGCTGTCTGGCGCGGCCTGCCGATCACCATCGAGTGGATTCCCAAAGACTACTTCACGCTGACGGCGCCGCCCGGCGCGGACACCGATCTGCTGATCGTGGGCGTGAAGGAGATCCTCGGTTTTCTGCCGTCGGTGTCGTACATCGTGCCGGACGGGCAGATGGTCGTGCACTGGTATTATTCGGATGCGGACGCGCGCGTCCAGCAGATCTCCGGAAATCCGAACTACAGCAACATCAAACGCTATAAGAAGTAGCCAGAACCGACGCAGAGACGGGGGAAAGGCCGCACACGATGACCAAGAAGACGCCGACGCTGGCATTCGATCTCGCGCGAGATGTCCGCGCGCTCGGCGCGATGGCCGCCAATCTGACGCCCTACCTGTACGAGAAAGAGCTGTACGGATACCTCTCCGGCGATCTGCCCCGGCTGACAGTTGGCGGGCTGCTGATGCGCCTGTATCGCCTGACCCGCCTGAGCGATCACCTGTCTGCCGAGCAGCAGAACGTTGTGCAGGACGCCGCGATCAACTTTGAAGCCGAGCAGTCCGAATGGAGCGTGCACTACGAGCACAAGCTGCAGCAAGAGCTTGAAACTCGCCTGAATGCGCTTGCTCGATTCCTCGAAGAATGCCGCGAAGGAAACGCCGCGTGCGCCGCGAGCTACCCGATCGAGGCCGAGAAGCGCACCATCATCGAGCATCTGCGGCGCGAGGCGATCGAGCGCGAGGTGATGCCGCCGGAGTTGGAGGCGCGGCTGCGCCAGCTTGACAACCAGCTCCGCCGCCTGCTGACCGACGGCGAGTTCATCAGCGACCCGATCCTGCAAGAGGTCTACCCACGCGACGAGTTCTGGTGGCTGTACGGATACATTCCGGGCTGACCGCAAAACAATTGGACCGGTGTTCAAACGAAGCCGGTCTTTTTGTGGGGGTTATTCGCGATTTTCCGTTCGCCAGAGAAAATCGTACCGTGCAGAGCCGCGCCGCTCGCTCTTTGCTGTTTCTGTCCTGATCTTTCGCTAGCCGCTAATCACTAACGGCTAACCGCTATTTTCCGCTACCAGCCGTGCTCCAGGCGCGTGATCAGACGCTCTGGCAGCTCTAGCGCGCGCATCTTCTCCTGCGTCACGTTGATCGGGTACGGGACGCGCCGGTGCTCAAAGATCCCATCGTCCACGTGCAGGATGCCGTACGCCGCGTCTTTGTTGGAGTCGCGCGGCTGCCCGACGCTGCCGGGGTTGATGATCAGGCGATGGCCGTTGAGGTGCTTGGCTTCGCGGTAGACCGGCTGTAAGGCTTCGGTGTCGCCCTGGTCGTCGGTCAACTGGAAGATGACGGGCGTGTGCGTGTGCCCCACCAGGCAGTATGATGTCTCGAAGTGCGGAAAGTTGAGCGCGGCAATCAGTGGATCGAGAATGTACTCCCACACTGGCTCGCGCGGGCTGCCATGCGCGAGCGTGTAGTCGCCCAGCACGAAAGTTGTCGGCAGCGCTTCGAGATATGCCTTGTTTTCGGGAGTAAGCGTATCGCGCGTCCAGGTCACAGCGCGGCGCGCGTCGGTGTTGAAGGTGCGAATGTCGAGCCGTTCAAGAGCGGCCCAGTCGTGGTTTCCGGCGAGGCAGAGATGAGGCAAGGTGCGGAGAAGTTCGCAACACTCGTTCGGATCGGGGCCGTAACCAACGACATCCCCCAGACACCAGACGTAATCCCAGTCGCCTTTGGCGTCTTGCATGACCGCCTCGAAAGCGGCTAGATTCGCGTGGATATCGGAGATGACGAGAACGCGCATGGGCTTCAGTTCCTTGAGCTAGATGTCTTCGCAGAATAATAGCATCTTTCGAAAGCCGCTGCGAGGGTGTTAAGGTTGAATTAAGGTTTGTACTGCTAAGCGAACGGCCGGTGTGCAGCGCTATCCCAGCGAGTATAATGAAGTCTCGGCGGCTGGCAAGCGCAGGGAGAACGGCGGGTAGCCGTGTGCTGTCTGTCAGCCAAAAGTAGCCCGTTGGGTGCGACACTTCATGCGCGGACGCGCGTGGGGGACGGTCGGATCCCTGCTCACCGTCAATCACTCACTGCTAACCGCTTGACAGGAGTTCGGAATGGCAGACAGCGGCGAGGGCCGCATCGACCTGGTGGCGGAAGCGCGGCGTCTCGGCGTGGCGCTTGAAGACCTGATCGAGACGCTGCAAGCGCACCAGGATATGCTACGCCAGATCGGAATGGGGCTGCCGCCGGGCACGTTCTCCGGCTTTGCGACCATCCGCGAAGAGATCCGGCTGCTGATTGCCCGTCTGAACGCCGACATGGCCGACCTGGCGCGCTATCGCACGCTGGCAGACACGGCGACGCAGCTTGCCGCCTCGCTCGACGTGCAGCAGGTGCTGGACGAGGCGATGGACTCCGTCATCGCGCTGACTGGGGCCGAGCGCGGATACATCTTGCTGCGCGATGAGGACACCGGCGAGATGGTGTTCAGCGTGGCGCGCAACCTCGATCGCGAAACGCTCGACGAAAGCGGCTTCATGGTCAGCCGGACGATCGTGGACGAGGTAATCGCAACCGGCCAGCCGATCGTGACGACTAACGCCCAGGACGATCCGCGCTACGCCACGCAGGAGAGCGTGATGTTCTTCGCGCTGCGCTCGATCCTGTGCGTGCCGCTGGTCGCGCGCGGGGAGATGATCGGCGTGGTGTACGCCGACAATCGCGTGAAGGATGCGCTGTTCGGGCAGGACGAGCTGGCGCTGCTGGTCGCGTTTGCCGATCAGGCAGCCGTCGCCATCGAGAACGCGCGCCTGTTCACGCGCCTGCAGCGCGCGCTGGCCGAAGCCAGCGAAATGAGCGAGCTGATGGACAACGTGCTCGCTTCGGTCGCCAGTGGCGTGATGACGACCGACATCAACGCGATCATTACGCTGTGCAACGAAGCGGCCGAGAGTATCCTCGGCACGCCGCGCGCCGAAGTGCTCCACCGCCCGCTGCGGATCGCGCTGCCGACGCTTTACGGGTACATCCGCCCCGCGCTGGACGCGATTTTCGCTGAGGGCAAGTCTGAGGTGATCGAGGCGGACCTGTCGCTGCCCAACCGCCAGAATGCGAGCTTGGTGATGAAGCTCACGCCGCTGCGCAGCCAGCCGCGCAGCGAGGAAGCGATCCAGGGCGTGGCGATCGTGCTGGATGATCTGACCGAGATCAAGCAGCGAGACGCGACGCTCGCCATGGTGCGGCGCTATCTGCCACCCGCGATGGTCGACCAGATCCAGAGCCTCGATGAGCTGGGACTGGGCGGGGAGCGCCGCGTGATTACGGTGGTGTTTGTCGAGACATTGCCGCTTGAGGCGCTTCCGGCCGGTCTGCCGCCTGCCGAGCAGCTTGCGCGCATCAACCAGTATCTCACCGCGGCGGCGGACGCGATCCAGGCGCGGCGCGGGCTGGTCGACAAGTTCATCGGCAGCGAAGTGATGGGCCTGTTCAACACGCAGTTGAACCCGGACGAGGATCACGCCTGGCAGGCGTTGCTGGCGGCGATGGACATGCACCGGCGGCTTCAGGAGTTCGCGGATGCAGACGGCGAGCACTGGCGCGCCTGCCGGATCAGCGTTCACACCGGCGTGGCGACGCTCGGCAACGTGGGCAACCCCACCCGGCGCGATTTCACGGCCATCGGGGACATGATCAATGTAGCAAAGCGCCTTCAGGAGCAGGCGTCGTACGGCCAGGTGATTATCAGCGAAGACACGTACCGGCTCTGTCAGGACCGCATCTCCGAGCATGAGTGCGGCTTGGAGATCACCGAGCATACCACGATCCAGGTGCGCGGGCGGCGCCAGCCGGTGACGGTCTACGAGGTCATCTGCACGCGTTAGCGCGCGCCAGGCGGGAAATCATGTTTCAGCGACCGGACCCGAATAGCAGCGCTCAGGACTTGATTCGCGACATCACGCAGCAGCTTGGCGAGTTGGAGCAGATGCTCTGGGCGCAGCAGGAGATGATCCACCAGAGCGGGATCGTCCTGCCGACGACGATGCTCGACCAGCTTGGCGCGCTGCGTGCTGCCAGCGAAACGCTGCGTCCGGCGGTGTTACGCGCCGCCAACGAGCTGGACGATCTGCGAGCGCTGGCCGCGACCACCCGCCTGATCAATTCATCGCTCGACGAAGACTCCGTCTTGAATGAGGTGATGGACACCGCGATCGAGCTGACCGGCGCGGAGCGCGGCTACATCGTTTTGCGGGATCGCGCCACGGGCGAGCTACGTTTCCGCGTGGCGCGCAACGCGGAGCGCGAAGACCTGGACGCGAGTCGCTTTACTGTCAGCCAGACAGTCGTGGAAGAGGTCGCTCGGACCGGCACGCCGATCGTCGCGCAGAATGCGCTGCTCGATCCGCGCCTCAGCATGCACGACAGCATCATCACGCACGCCCCGCGCTCGATCCTGTGCGTCCCCCTGATGGTCAAGGGCCGCGTGACTGGCGTGCTCTACGCCGACAACCAGCAGGTGCCCGACCTGTTCGGCGACGACGATCTCACGCTGCTGATGGGCTTCGCAGCGCAGGCGGCGATTGCGCTCGAAAACGCGCGTCTGTTCGACCAGCAGCGGCGCGCGCTGGCCGAGGTGAGCGAGCTGCGCGAGCTGATGGACAACGTGCTCGCCTCAATTGCCAGCGGCGTGATCACGCTCGACCGGACCGGGCGCATCCTGATCTTCAACCAGGCAGCCGAGACGATCCTCGGCGTGGCGGCGGAAGACGCGCTTGGCCGCTCGCTGCGCGAGGTGTTGCCCGCGATCCACGCCGCGATCGAGCCGCTGGCGGCGGCGGTGATCGACCAGGGGCAGCCGCAGGCGATCGAAGTCGAGGCAGAGGTGGGCGATCGCGGCACGCTGACCCTCAGCCTGAAGCTGACGCCGCTCCGCAACGCGCACGGGCTGACGGTCGGCATGGCGCTGGCGCTCGACGACCTGACCGCGCTTAAGCAGCGCGACGCCACGCTCGACCTCGTCCGCACGTACCTGCCGCCGAGCCTAGTGTCGAACATCCTCGACATCGAAGACCTGGGCCTGGGCGGCACGGAGCGCGAGATCTCGATCCTGATCGCGGACGTGCGCGGTTTCACCACCTTCAGCGAGTTGATCCCGCCCGAAGAACTGATGGCGACCATTAACCGCTATCTGGCCGTCAGCACCGACGCGCTGCAACTGTTCGACGGGATCATCGACAAGTACCTCGGCGACGCGGTGATCGGGCTGTTCAACACACCGCTCAACCCTCAGGACGACCACGCGGAGCGCGCCGTCCGCGCCGCACTGACGATGGCCTATGACGTGCGCGCGCTGCACGAAATTCTGCCGCCGGAGCACCGCATCGGCTACGGGATCGGCGTGGCGACCGGCACGGCGATCATCGGCAGCCTGGGCAGTCCGGACCGGCGCGTGTTCACCGCGCTCGGTCCGCCGGTGACGCTGGCGCGCCTGCTGCAAGAGAATGCGCTCGCCGGGGAGATCATTATCAGCGCGGCGACGTACGAGCAGGTGCAGCCCCTTTTCGACGCCGAGTCGATCCCCCCGCGCAAGCGGCGCGAAGGGCTGATGTTGCCGACGATGTATCGCGTTCGAGGCGTGCGGCGGCGGGAAACCGCTCACGGCTGAGATTGCCGTTTGCCGCGCCGCGCGCAGAGCGTTACGATCCCCGACTGCGCGCATTCTGATCCCCGACTTCACACCGGAGGCTACTGGTGCCTTGTTAGATGTGTTCAAGGCCGTTCTGGCGGCGTTATACATGCTGGCGAGCACGGCAATCGCGCTCTATTCCGGCAGTTTCTTTGTCCTGATCATCATCTACCTGCTGAACCGGCGTAAGCCCCCGGTTGCGCCGAAAGTGCGTGACGAGGACTTGCTTTCCGTTACGCTGCAGCTTCCGATCTACAACGAGCAGCACGTTGTCGACCGGCTGATCGACGCAATGGGCGCGCTCGATTATCCGCGCGACAAGCTGCACGTGCAGGTGCTGGACGACTCGACCGACGAGACGACCGACGTGTTGCGCAAGAAGGTGGACGAGTGGCGCGCGCGCGGCCTGTCGATCGAGCTGATCCGCCGCCCGGAGCGTGTCGGCTACAAGGCCGGAGCGCTGGCGTACGGGCTGGAGCGTGTGACGACCGACTGCGTAGGCATCTTCGACGCCGATTTTGTGCCCGCGCCGGACTTTCTGCGCCGCGTGATGCCGCACTTCAACGCCGATCCACGCGTGGCGCTGGTCCAAACCCGCTGGGCGCACCTCAACCTTGACTACAATCTGCTGACGCGCGCGCAGGCGCTGGCGATGGACCAGCACTTTGCCATCGAGCAGGTCGCGCGCAGCCGGGGGATGCTGCCGATGTCGATGAACGGGACGGGCGGCGTCTGGCGGCGCGAGACGATCCTGGACGCGGGCGGGTGGTCCGCCGACACGCTGACCGAAGACCTCGACCTGAGCTACCGGGCGTTTCTGAAGGGGTGGCGCTTCCGCTACGTGGTCGACGTTGCTGTGCCCGGCGAGGTTCCCCCGCAGTTGACAGCGTACAAGGTCCAGCAGGCGCGCTGGGCGAAAGGCTCGACCCAGTGTCTGCGTAAGCACGCGGGCTCGCTGCTGCGCTCCGACCTCAACTTGCTGCAAAAGTGGATGGGCCTGCTGCACCTGGGGCAGTACGCGATCCAGCCGTTTGTTTTGCTGCTGTTTCTGGTCACGCCGCCGATTCTGCTGACGGATATGCTGATGCAGCTTCCGCTTGGCCCGCTGGGGATCGCCGGTCTGGCGCCGCCGATCTTCATGGCGATGGGGCAGGCGGCGCTGTATCGAGATTGGTGGCGGCGGCTGCTGTACTTCCCGGTGCTGATCCTGATCGGGACGGGCATGATGCTCAGCAACTCGCGCGCCGTGTTCGAGGCGCTAACCGGGCGGGGCGGCAACGTCTTCAAGCGCACGCCGAAGTTCCGCGTGATCGACAAAAACGATCCGCTCGCCAGCACGCGCTACGCCATCCGGCCGGACTGGACGACGGTCGGCGAGCTGTTGATGGGCCTGTATGCGACCGTCGGGCTGGTCATCGCGATCGTGAAGCTCCCGGCGATGGTGATTTACATGGTTGTGTACGTGCTGGCGTTCGGGTTTCTTTCCTTGTTCAGCCTGTGGCAAGAGTGGACTTTGGCGCGGCACAGCGCCCGCGCCTAGCCCCGGCGGTATACCGTCAGGCAGGTGCGTGCACTATAATCTTCGCATCAGGGGTGAGGAGCCATACGAGTGCCAACGACAACCACCAGCGTCGTCGACTATGTGAGCCACAGTGTCGAGCAGACGGAGCACGTCGGGAAGCTGCTCGGCCAGGCGTTGCACGGCGGCGAGTTGCTATGCCTGACGGGCAATCTTGGGGCGGGCAAGACCGCGCTGACACGGGGGATCGCGGCCGGTTGGGGCGCGCGCGAGCCGGTCACCAGCCCGACCTTTACGCTGATCCACGAGCACACGCGCGACGCGGACGACCGGCGATTGTACCACATCGACGGGTATCGCTTGCAGGGCGCGGACGATGGGGCTGGCATCGGCCTGGAAGACCTCTTTGACAGCGACGATACAGTTGTGATCGAGTGGGCCGAGAACGTGCTTGAGCTGCTGCCCCCCGACCGCCTGTGGGTTGACATTGTGATGTTGAGCAACGGTGAGCGCCGGTTGAAGTTTCGCGCGGAGGGCGAGCGCTCCCAGGCGCTGCTGGATGCCTTCCGCGAGCGCGCGCTGGGCCGCTGCTAACGCGCGCGGTTTCCCCGGACCAACGAAGGAGCGCAGGGTGCTACTCGCGATCGACACCGCCAGCCAGTTTATCAGCCTGGCGCTGCACGATGGCCGCCAGATCGGCTATGAGGCGACCTGGCGCACGCGCAACAACCACACCGTCGAGCTGACGCCCGCCATCCGCGAGGCGCTGGCGAGCCTCGGCGCGACGCAGAGCGATCTGACCGCGATCGCGGTGTCGCAGGGTCCGGGGTCGTTCACCGGGCTGCGTATCGGCCTGGGGGTGGCGAAGGGGCTGGCGATGGCGCGGTCCCTGCCGCTGGTCGCGATCCCGACGCTGGAGATCGTCGCGGCGGGCGTGCCGGTGTCCGGCGGGTGCCTGCTGGCGGTAATCCAGGTCGGGCGCGGGCGCATCTGCGCGCAGAAGTTCGACCGCCAGGGCGACACGTGGGCGCCGCATGGCACGCCGGAAATCACGACCTGGGAGCGGCTGCTCGACTCGGTTAGCGGCGACACGCTGCTGGCGGGCGAGGTCAACCGCGCCGCGTATGACCTGCTTGACGCCGGGGACCGGCCGCTGCGCCCGGTTCCGGGTGCGTTTTCGCTGCGCCGCGCCGGGATGCTCGCCGAGCTGGCGTGGAAGCGCGTGCGCGCGGGAGACACCGACGATCCCGCGCTTGTGACGCCGATCTACCTGCACCAGCCGGGAGCCCCGCATCCATGACGCCACTCTACATTCTGCGGAACATGACGACCGACGACATTCCGCAGGTCGTGAGCATTGACCGCGCCTCGTTCACAACGCCCTGGTCTGCCCGCACCTATGAGTTTGAAATTAACAATCGGGATAGCTCGCATCTGGTGGTGGTCGAGGTGGTCGAGTGCGAGCAGCGTCCGACCGGCTGGCGCGGGCTGGCGTCCCGCCTAAAAGCGCCCGCCCAGGCCGAGAGGGAGATCGCAGGCTATGGCGGTTGCTGGCTGATCGCCGGGGAAGCACACATCAGCACGATCGCCGTTGCGCCAGGCTTTCGTGGGCGCGGCCTGGGCGAGCTGTTGCTGGCCGCAATGCTGAAGCGTTCGATCATTCGTAAGGGCGAATATTCGGTGCTGGAAGTGCGCGCCAGCAACGAGGTTGCGCAGTCGCTCTACCGGAAATATGGTTACGAGATCGTCGGACGGCGGCGCGGCTACTATCGTGATGACGGCGAGGACGCGTTGCTGATGGAAGCGCGCCCGCTGGATGACGCCTACCGTCGCATGCTCGACGAGCGCTTGCAAGCGCTGAGCGAGCAGCTAGACTTTGTCGATCAGTTCACCGGCCCGGAGTGGTGAATCGACACGGAAGGAGAGATGCGCGTGGCGGAGAAGATGACTCTTGAAGAGCGCGAGGCGGCCCTGCAAGAAATCGCCGGGCGAGTGCGCCAATGCCCGCTCTGCCCGCTGGCGGCCGGGCGGACGCACGCCGTCCCCGGCGCCGGGCGCACCGATGCGGACATTATGTTCATCGGCGAGGCGCCCGGCTTTCACGAAGATCAGCAAGGGTTACCGTTCGTCGGGCAGTCCGGCAAATATCTCGATGATTTGCTTGAAATGATCGGCTTGTCGCGCAAAGACGTGTTTATTACAAATGTGGTGAAGTGCCGCCCGCCGAACAACCGCGATCCCCTGCCGGACGAGATCGATATCTGCGTAAACACCTACCTCAAGCAGCAGGTCGAGATCATCCGCCCGAAGATCATCGCGACGCTGGGGCGCTACAGCATGGCGCTGTTCTTCTCGAAGGACGCGCGCATCACAAAGATTCACGGGCAGCCGCTGCGCGCCAACAACCGGATTTATTACCCGCTCTTTCATCCGGCGGCGGTGCTCCGCAACCCGAACCTGCGTCCGGCGATGGAAGCCGACTTCAAGCGCATGCTGACGCTGATCGAGGAAGCCAAGCAGATGCAGGACTCGTCTGGCCCCGACGAGCCGCCACCACCACCCAAGCAGCTTAGCCTGTTCTGAGCAAGAAGCAGCGATAAGACAGCGATCAAGCAGCGAAAAGCAGCGAAAAGCAGCGGACAAGCGGACAAAGCTCGTCCCGCTGTTTTTTTTGCTGTCCTTAACGGCTCCTGGCTGTTCTTGGTTCGTTTCCGCTGGCCGAAGCAGGAGCCGCGCTGTATTTCAAAGTGCCGAATGACCTGCCGGGTAATGTCGTGATCACGATTCAGTAACGGGCTCCGCACCGGATCGCGCGCCGGGCTGCTTTCGCCCGGCAAAAACAGTCCTCATAGATTTTTGTCCCCGCCGGGGCATTGATCGGGCGGCGGGGAAGCGGCGGCGGCTGGCTATGTACCGGGCGCCGCGCTTGCGGTATACTGCGTCGACAGTGTTCAACGGCGGCCCGCTCCTGCTCGCGCGGACTGCTATGCGCGATGGATGGCACCTCGCATGGATATGACGCAATTTTTCCCGGTCATGCTCGCTGGTTTCGCCGCGGCAGTCGGCTTTACGCCCATTACGCGGCGACTTGCGTTTCAGTGGGGCGTGCTTGCCCAGCCGAGCGCGCGCGGCGTCCACCGGACGCCGACACCGCTGATGGGCGGCCTGGCGATTTACGGCGCGCTGTTCCTGGCGCTGGCGCTGTTTAGCCCGCCGTTCTACCTGGTAGAGTTCGGCGCGATCCTCGCCGGGGCGACGTGGCTGGTGCTGGTCGGCTTCGTGGACGACCGGTACGGGATGGCGCCGCTGGTCAAGATGGGCGGGCAGGCGCTCGCCGCGATTGTGCTGATCCTCGCCGGGATACACGTCCGCATCTTCCCCTATCCCGTGCTGAATGTCGCATTTACGCTGGTGTGGATCGTCGGCATCACCAATGCGATGAACTTTCAGGATAATATGGACGGGCTGGCGGCCGGGATCACGGCGATTGCGTCGATCGCGTTCTTCGCAATGGCGATGCAGCAGGAGCTCACCCTCGTCGGCAGTCTGGCGGCGGCGCTCGGTGGCGCGTCGATTGGCTTTTTGATCTACAATTTCAACCCTGCGTCGTCGTTTATGGGCGACATGGGCAGCATGGTGCTCGGCTTTTTGCTGTCCGTGCTGGCGATCAAGCTTGACTTTCGCGTTCCGGCGGACCGCCAGGTTATCACGTGGATGATCCCGGTCGTGGTGCTGGGTCTGCCGATCTTCGACATGGTGCTGGTCGTCTTCACGCGGCTGTTTGAGGGCCGGTCGCCGATGATGGGCGGCAAAGACCACACCTCGCACCGGCTGACGATGATCGGGCTTAGCCAGCGCGCGGCCGTGCTGGTATTGTATGGCGTGTGCGCGGCGCTCGGCCTGACCGCGATCGAGCTTTCACACGCCACGATTGAAGAAGGTCTGGCGATTGGCGTCGTGCTGGCGGTTGTCGCCGTGATCGCATTTGCGTTTCTTACCTGGGCTTACCAGCGGAATCGGCGGGCGTCCTAGCGTCCATGAGGGGGAAAAGTATGCAGGCTGACGGGAAACTCACGTATCTGGTTACCGGCGGCGCCGGGTTTATCGGCTCGCACATGGTCAGCGCGCTGGTCGAAGGCGGGCATTGCGTCCGCGTGGTGGACAATTTCTCGACTGGCAAGCGCGAGAACCTGGCGCACGTGGCCGATCAGGTCGATCTGTACGAGATCAGCATCACCGACCGCGAGGCGCTGGCGCAGGCGATGGACGGCGTGGATTACGTCTTCCACCTCGCGGCGCTGGCGTCGGTCCCGCGCTCAGTCGCGGATCCGCTGGCGAGCAATGAGGTCAACATCACCGGCACGCTGAACGTGCTGATGGCCGCGCGCGATGCGGGCGTCAAGCGGGTGGTGTATGCGGGCTCGTCCTCGGCGTATGGGAACCTTGAGTCCGAGTACAAGAGCGAAGACATGCTCCCGCAGCCGCTCTCCCCGTATGCAGTCGCCAAGCTGGCCGCCGAGCATTACTGCCACGTTTTCACCGAAGTCTACGGGCTGGAAACCGTCACTGTGCGTTATTTCAACGTCTTCGGCCCGCGCCAGGATCCGCTCTCCACTTACGCCGCCGTGATCCCAAAGTTCGTCACCGCCATGCTGGACGGGCGGCGGCCCACGGTCGAAGGTGATGGCCTGCAATCGCGCGATTTCACCTACATCGCGAACGTGGTCCACGGCAACCTGCTGGCGTGCCATACGCCGGGCGTCGCAGGGGAGACGTTCAACATCGCGGTCGGCGGCAGCATCAACCTGCTGGAGATGATCGCCATCCTGAACGACATCCTCGGCACGGAGATCGAGCCGATCTTCGTCGCGCCGCGTCCGGGCGACGTCAAGCACTCACGCGCGGCGATCGACAAGGCGCGCGAGCGGCTTGGCTACGAACCGCAAGTTTCGTTTGAGGATGGGCTGCGGCGTACGGTCGCCTGGTACGCCGAAAGCGGCGCGGGTTAGCGGTTGCTATGTCCGCACTCGACCGGCGCGTAAAACCTCACCCCTGGCTTCTTTCCGCTCGCAAGGAACAGGCAGGTGAGGTTCTCACCGGCGACAAAAACGCTCTACGCCGTTCAGTGAGCGCCTGACATGCCGCTCGACCGGGTGATTCACCTTTCCAAAATGACTGGCGCGGCCGGGTCCGAAGGTCACTTGCTGGCGCTGCTGCCGGGCCTGCGGGCCCGCGGCGTCGACGCCCGGCTGTGGATGCTGGTCGAGCCAGGGAACCCGGTGCAGGACTACGTCGATCGCGCCGAGGCGTTAGGCGTCCCGGTTGAGCGGGTGATCATCCGGCGGCATTTCGATCCGGGGCTGTGGCGGCGGTTGGCGGTCCGACTGCGCGACGCCCGCCCCGATCTGGTTCACACGCACCTGATCCACGCCGATTTGTACGGCATCCCGGCGGCGCGCTGGGCGGGCGTGCGCGGGGTGGTAAGCTCGCGCCACAACGACGACCGCTTCCGGCGCTGGTTGCCGGTCCGCGTGTTGAGCCGCTGGCTGTGGCGGCAGGCGGACGCCGGGATCGCGATTTCCGAGGCGATCCGCCGCTTCGCGATCGCGTATGAAGGCGTTTCCCCCCAGAAGATTCATACCATCCACTACGGGCTGGATCCGGCGAGCGTCCACGCGCCGCCTGACGCGCGCACTCGTTTGCGGCAGGAACTTGGCCTGCCAGCGGACGCGCCGCTCGTCGGCTCGGTCTGCCGCCTGATCGAACAAAAGGGGCTGGATAACGCGCTCGACGGTTTCGCGCAGGTGGCGGCGGAGTTTCCGGCGGCGCACTACGCGATCGCGGGCGACGGTCCGTTGCGCGGCGCGCTTGAGGCGCAGGCAGCGCGGCTTGGCGTGGCGGATCGCGTGCATTTTCTCGGCTGGCGCGCGGACGCGCCTGCCATCTTCGCCGCGCTGGACGTGCTGCTCGCTCCCTCGCGCTGGGAAGGATTTGGATTGGTGTTTTTAGAGGCGATGGCGCTCGGCGTGCCGGTCATCAGCACGCGGGTGAGCGCGATCCCCGAAGTGATCGCCGATGGGGAAACGGGCTGGCTCGTCCCGCCGGATGATCCGGCCGCGATCGCCGGGGCGCTGCGCGCGGCGCTGGTCGATCCGGACGAGCGCTGCCGTCGCGGGGAAGCGGGGCGCGCGCGGCTGGAGTCGCAGTTCACGGTGGACGCGATGGTCGAGCGCACGCTGGCGGTTTACCGGGGGGTGGTCGGCGGCTGATGTGCGGCCTGTGCGGAGTCCTGTCGCTCGACGGCGCGCCCGCCGCGCTGCCCGCGCTCGAGGCGATGAACGCCTGCCTGGAACATCGCGGCCCAGACCAGGGCCGGGCGCTGGTGCTCGGCATGTGCGGGCTGGCGAGCCGCCGCCTTGCCGTGCTGGATCTCTCTCC
>CBINGT010000028.1:0-14993 GCA_966250245.1 uncultured Anaerolineae bacterium | reverse complement strand
GGCGGCGGTCGTGCGCTGCCACGTATCCCCACCGGTCACGATCAGATGCCCGCCGGACCGCACCCACCGCTCGACTGCCCGCACCTGGTCGGTCGAAAGCGCGCCGGTGTCTACATCATGAAACAGCATCACATCGAGCCCGGCCAGCGCCTCGGCCAGCGGCGGCAGATCGTCGGGCTGCCAGGTGACCTGATGCGCCGACGCGATCCCCGGCTGCACGCCGGTCAGGTCAACCGCGCCGAGCGGCGACTGCGTGATCACGGCGTAGAGAACGTCGCCCTGGTCCACCACACGGACGCGCGTGCTCGCCCGCCGCACGATGTTCCCCGCGTTGTCGACCAGCTCGACCTGCAGATCGCGGCTAAAGCCCTCTAGCGACACGTACAGAAACACCTGCTTGCGCGAGTCACGCGGAAGGTCCAGCGGCGTGCTGTACGTCGTGCCTGCGATGCTGCTCAGGTCGCCGGTGCGGACGCGTACCTCTCCCGTGATGTCATCTCCCCGGTTGGTCGCGTTAATCTGCACCGGGATCCACTGCCCGCCACGGAAAAAGCCGTTGTAACCCGCTGCGATCGTCATCTCAACGCCGGACTGTTGCGCCGGTCCAAGCGCGAGCAGCGCGGGCATCGCCAGCGCGAGAATCAGGGTTAATAGCAACAATGGCCGTTTCACGGTGCCCGCCAAAATCTCCTGCAAAGTCTGGTGGCTCGCGCTTCACGCGCAGCCGGGGAAGCGATCGGTTCCGCCCGAATGGCAGTCGCCACGCTCTGTGTTAATTGTACGAGATCGCACGGTGGATGTCTCACTCTTGGGCCGTGGCACTCGTCGGTGTGGCCGGAATGGGCGTGCCCGTGCCGCCGGGTGTGGCGTGCGGCGTCGCGGTCGGGCGTGGTGTAGCCTGCGCCGGGGGCGGCGGATAGTCGGTGTTAACCGTCAGGCGCGCGGGGTCGAAGTTCGTGCAGCGCAGGTCCGCCTGCGCGACCCATCCGGAACGCGCCGCGTCGCCCACGCCGAGCATGATCTTCAGCCAGTTGCCCTCGGGCGCGCGCCCGATTGGACGCAGCAACAATGTATTGCCGCCCGACGCTTCGAGCGGGGGGACTGCCGCCGGATAGAGCTCGCCCGGCCCGGTGCGGACGACTGTCCGCGCGGCGCGTAGCTCGCACGATGGCTCTTGCACGCGCAGGCTCTGCGTGACGCTCGCCATTACGCCGTCTTCTCCCTGCGCGACGAGCGTCACCAGCCACTCCGCGTCCGTGCCGCCTGGCGCGACAGTGATCGTCTCGGAACCGCTCGCAGGCAGCGGCGCGGGGAACAGCGGCTCGGTCCGGCCGGAGCTATCAATGCTGATCGCGTGTGCGTCTTCCTGGGCGCGCGCGCCAGTCACTTCCCACGTCAGGCGGACGTCGCTTTCTACGTGGCGGATCAGCCCGCCTTCACTTGTTTCCACGCTCAGCGACACCTGAGGGAGCACTTGCAGCATCGCCGTGGCAGTGGTCGCGATCTCGCCACGATTGGCCTGCAGGGTGAGCGTGTACGCGCCGGTGCGGTCGAACGTGAGCGCATACGGGCTTTCATCCGGCCGAAGCTCGATCTGCCGTGTGCCGCCGCTTCCCGTGACGGTGAGCATCACTTGGTCCGCATTGCTGACCTGCCAGCTTACCTGCGCGATCTGTCCGAGCGTGATCGCGGGCATGGCCGTCGAGAAGGACGCGATCGACGGAGCGGGGGCGGTGGGCGTGGGCGGCTCGTTATCCTGCGAGAACAGCACCAGCATCCCGGCGATCACCAGCGCCACGATCAGCACGGCGGGGATGATCAGCGCGGGCGTCCACGCGGGCAGGACGCTCTTGATCGTCACACGTCCCGGTACGGCAGCCAGGAAATGCGAGGCGTCTTGCGACTGCGCGGCGATCGAGAACTCGACCTCGCGCTCGTTGCCGAGCCACTGGCGCTGTCGCGGGCGGACCGCGCCGTTAAGCGTCTGCCGCTCTCCGGGCCCCAGTACCAGATGGTTCGTCGGCAGGTCGAACGCCAACCGCCGCTCCTTATCTGTCCCGCGCAGCGTCAGCGAAAGCGGCGCGTTGCCCTGGTTGTGCACGTAGACGGTGAAGCGCCCGTCCGGCGTGACCAGCGGCACAAGCGCCATCCCAAAGCCGCTGAACGGCAGCACGCGCAACACCGACGGCGCGTCGACCGTCTGCGCAGGGTTCGAGCGTGAGCGCACCCGCACCACGAACGGATAATCGCCCGGCGCGCTCTCGCTGCGGCGTAGCGGTTTGAAGCTGATGATCACCTGTGCCGTGTCGCCTGGGTCGATTTCCAGCTCCAGCCGGTCGATTCGAACCCACGTCTTTGGCAGCCCTTCCAGCTCCACAAAGTAGCGATCGGCTTTATCGCCCAGATTCTCGATTTTGAGGACGGCCTGCATATGCGCGCCGGGCGCGACGCGCATGTCCGGCGCTTCCATCTCGACGCGGTACGTCAACTGCGACAGGATGATGCGCTGGGTCGTGTCGCCGAATTCACTGGTCAGGTCCGCCGTGGAGTGAAAGACCAGCCGGATGTCGCCGATCTGGATTTCTTCGCCGCCGCGCAGAGGGTACGGATCGTTCGCCTGGATGCGGACGCCGTCGACATACGTGCCGTTGACGGATTGCAGGTCTTCGAGGAAAACGCGTTGATCTTTGACAGTGAGCGTGATGTGATAGCGCGAAATAGCCGTCGTGTCGAGGACGATGTCGTTGCCGGTCGAGCGGCCGATGGCGGTGGTCGGTTTGTTAAGCTGGTAGCTCTCGATCGGACCGTCGGGCCAGTAAACGTCTATGCGGCCGTATGGCATACAGATCAGCTCCCTGCGACCGGTGTGCGAACCGGTTGGCGGCATGGCGTGCGCTTGCAGGCGCGTGCGTCGTGGGGCGCGCGGCGCTACGCCTGTAGGTAGCGTTCAATTGTAGCGATCCAGCCGCAATCGACAACTGATCGACGGGCACACGGCGGAAAAAAGCAGGGATGCGGTTGGCGCCGCACCCCTGCAATTTGCCTGAACGAGTTTGCACCTAATCGAACCGGATGCGCGGGTCGAGCCAGGTGTACATGATATCCACCAGGATGTTCCCCAGGATCAGGAACACCGAGTACAGCAGCGACACGCCCATGATCATCGTGTAGTCACGCGCGGTGACGCTGTCTACGAAGACCTTGCCCAGCCCCGGGATCGTGAAGATCAGCTCCACGATGAACGTACCGGGCAGCACGCCCGCCAGCAGCGGCCCGATGATGGTCGCCACCGGGATCAGGGCGTTCTTGAGCGCGTGAACGTATATGACGACCCGCTCGCGCAGACCTTTCGCACGCGCCGTGCGGACGTAGTCCTCGTTGAGCACTTGAAGCAGGCTGGCGCGGGTGAGGCGTGCGATACCCGCGCTCATGCCGGTTGCGAGAGTGATGACCGGCAGCGCGAGGATTTGCAGGTAGTACAGCGAGAATTCCGGCCCGGCCTGCCACTGGTTGCGCTGGTCGATCACCGGTACCCATTGGAGCTCGACTGCGAATATGATGATCAGTATCGGTGCGATGACGAGCGAGGGCGTCGCCTGCCCAAGCACGGCGAAGAACATCGCGGCGTAGTCGATCGCCTTGTTGTGGTAGATCGCCGCCAGCACGCCCAGCGGGATACCTAGCGCGAAGCCGAGGATCACTGCGAAGATGCCGACCTGCATCGACACCGGCAGCCGCCGCGCGATCTCGTCGCCAACCTGCACGTTCTGGTCGCGCAGCGCGATGTTGAGCGAGGGGCCGAAGTCAAGCTGCAGCGCGCCCCATACGTAGTTGAAGAACTGCGAGTCCAGCAGGTCTACCCGTAGCACGCTGCGCGTTTCCGAGCGCACGCCGCCGGTCTGACCGCCGCCGGTGGTGACGACCTCGTCGTGATAGCCGATGATCTTCCAGTCATCGCCATCGGGGTAGTAGCCATCGTTCGGCGTGTTGAAGAACAGCGGCTTGTTCAGGCCGAACTTTTCCTTGAGTTGTTCGACCATGTAATCGGGCATGCGCCGCTGGCCCACCGCGTTGAACGGGCCGCCGGGCATGGCGTGGATCAGCACAAACGTCACCAGCATGATCGCGAACAGGACCGGAATGGCGGCCAGCAGTCGCCGGACCAGGAACTTCAACATACTGGCGCCGCCCAACACGCGGACGACGCGGTTGATGGTCGTCTTCACGATGCCCTGGCGTTGTTGCGCAAGTGTTCTCGTCGTCGCGCTCATGGCCTCATACCCGTCTGTGGTCCCAACCGGTTCTCAGCGAGAGCAGCCGATGCTGCCCCAGACATCCTTTTGCGGCTCATGATTCGATCCGCACCAGGTCACGCGCCAGCACCCAGCCGGCGATCGTTTCGCTCGCGTCCACATTGAACGTGACCTGGGATGAGCTTGTGCGCCCGGCCTGATCGACCTGCGTATAGGATGCAGGCTGGCCGGTGCATTCGATCTTGAAGTAGAACGTCAGGCCGGTGCCGGTGCGCGATTTCTCGGTCGCGAAATCGACCACGGTGAACTCTGAGTCAATCGGGCAGCGACCCGCGAACTCGACATGCTGGCTGCTCGGCGTCAGCGCGAACGCGCCGCTGGTCGTGATCGGCAGGCGGACGAACGTTTCGCCTTCATCGGTCGTCTGGATCGTCGGGCTGGTTTCCACGATCTGGACTCTGTCGCCGGGCACCAGCGGTAGCGGGCCGCGCAGTGTCTCCTGATCGAGCCAGCCGCTCATCTCCTGCGTTTCCGGGCAAATGGAAACGGTTGCGATGTTCGCCACGCCGTCGATGATGGTAGGCCGCTGCTCAGTCTGCACCTGATCGGCCGGGCAGCCCATACACGTCACTTCGTAGTAAATCTGCCCGTTCGTCCCGGCGTAGCTGCTGATGGTCGCCACCGACCGGTTCGGGCAGACGCCGACGACGTTGCTCTCCGTTTCCTCTGTCTCGAACACGGCCGGTCCGGCGGCAGAGGTCAGGAAGGCGGGCGGCACTGTGTAGACGATCTCCGGCTCTGCCGAGGTGGAAGCGGGCGCGTCTTCGACCAGAATCTCTTCGCCCTCTTCTTCCAGGGGCGGATCGTCCTCGGTGCGGACGCTGGCGATTGGCTCGACCTGCACCAGCGCATTCTGCCCGATATCGAACAGGAATGGGCCGATGAAGCGGTCATCGGTCGTCCACCCATTGATGTCACCGCACGTCATCCGATAGTAAATTGTATCGTCCACGACGCGCGCTTCTTCGGCTACCAGCACGTCACCTTCGACACACGCGCCTTCGACCACGTTATCGGCGCTGACGGGGCCGGGCTCAGCGGCAAGCTGGTATATCTCGTCCTCATCCGACTCACCGAGAACGGCCAGCGCGCGATCGCCCACGTTAATTTCCAGCGGGCCGAGAAGCTGCGTGCCTTCGACGTAGCCGCGCGTGCCACGCGGGCAGTCGATCTGGTAATACAATTCTTTGACGCCGTCCGCGTTCTGATCCGCGACCTTAATATCCAGCACGGGCACGATCGAGCCGCTCATGCACTGCTGCAGGAAGACCGGCGCGGGCTGGAGCGTGAACTCATCCAGCATGGTGACGCGTTGCTCTCCGGCGGGCGCGACCGCCAGCGCGAGGTCGTTGCGCTCGAAGCGAAGCGGCCCCGCGAGGCGATGTTCTTCTACCCAGCCGACCGAGCCGACACAGTCCACCAGGTAATACACCTGATTGTCGGGCGCCTGAGCCGCATACAACACGGTCGCTGTGGAGTTGCCGTTACACAGCGCCTTCGAGTTCAGCACGTTATTGGCGAGCGGCTCCGGGTAAATCGTCAGGTAGAAGAACGGGCGTCCCGGCTCCTGGGGCGCGAAAGCTTCGTCGCCGACTTTCAGGCGGGATTCGGCTGGCGTCGGCATGGGTGTGGGCGTGTAATACGGTGTTAGCTCGAAGAGGCCGGGGATCTGGCCCGAATAGCAGGCCAGGGTCGCCAGGATGAGGCTTGTCACGACCACCAGCAGGGCACCGGAAACTCGTGTCGAGTGCGTCACGTCGGGTTTCTCCTCGTCCGGGTGCGATGGGCGCGTACTACGTGCCGCGCAGGCGTGGGTCGAAGGCATCGCGCAAGCCGTCGCCCAGGAAGTTAAACGATAGGGTGGTTAGCACGAGTGCGATGCTTGGGACGATCAGGATGAAGCGGTTCGAGAAGAAGCCGCCGCGCGTTCGCACCTCGCTGATCATGGCGCCCCAGCTTGGCGTTCCGGGTTGCACGCCGAGGCCGATGAAGCTCAATGCCGCCTCGGTCAGAATGTAGCCGGGGATCGCCTGCGACTCCGCGACGATCAACGGGCCGATCACGTTCGGCAGCAGGTGCACGAAGATGATCCGGCGGTTGCTTGCACCGACCGCGCGGGCCGCCTCGACAAACTCTTTTTCGCGATAGGAGAGCACCTGCCCGCGCGTCAGACGCGCCATACCGATCCAGCTCAGCGCGCCGAGCGCAATGAACAGGAACAACAGCCCGCCCATATCCTTGTTAAGCTCCAGCACAGCGCCGACCAGGCCGCCGCGTTCGGAGTTCTGGTATTCGCGCGAGACTTCGGTGAAGTACACCTGCAGCAGGATCACCAGCACCAGCGACGGGATGCCGTACA
This sequence comes from uncultured Anaerolineae bacterium, assembly GCA_966250245.1. Classification (GTDB taxonomy): domain Bacteria; phylum Chloroflexota; class Anaerolineae; order Aggregatilineales; family Aggregatilineaceae; genus DYGX01. The sequence continues at coordinate 8,321 of CBINGT010000028.1, read as the reverse complement.
TAAAGTCCACGATGCGCATCATGATATTGTCGACGCGTCCGCCGTAGAAACCGGCGATCAGGCCGTAGATCATGCCGACGATCAGGCTCATCGTCGCGCCGACGACCCCCACCGCCAGCGACACCTGCGCGCCATAGATCGTCTGCGTCAGCCAGTCTTTGCCGGTGCTGTCCCCGCCGAGCAGATAGCACCACTGCGGCTGGGTCGGATCGGGGGCGGGGCGGAAGCAGTGCCGGTTTTGAACGCGAGCCCGCGCTTCGTCACTGAGCCAACTGCACCAGTACGGATTCTGATCCTGGCCGTCACGGGCGCACGTGCCGGGATCGGGATATGAGTCCACCTGGGGAAGGTTCACAGGGTTGACCGTGTGGCGCGCGGCTTCACCGCCACGCGCATCGATCAGGTCGAGGCGGGTGAGGAGCGGGGCGGAGATAGCAATCAGAACAATGATGCCAATAATACACAGCGACAGTAACGCCATCTTGTTCCGGCGAAACAAGCGCCAGGCATCGAGCCAGGGGTTCGATTCTTTTGCCGCCCTCGCGAGGCTAATTGGCTCTGCGCCTTCCGCGACTGCCATGGTGCGACTCCTTCGAAACGGCGTGGCTGCCTGATGGGTTCAATGAAATTGCCGAAAGAATTAGGATCGAATAACGTCGCAAGTTTTGATGCGTATTAACAGGGCCGTTTCAATACACTGTTTCGCTGAAAAAGAACTACTGCCGCCCGGGCCTGTATAGGGTGCCGGGCGGCAGGGTTAAGCCGGTGGAGGAAACTAGATCACGCGATGGCAGGCGACCCAGTGCCCCGGCAGAACTTCGACCAACTCCGGATCGGTGTCAAAGCAAACGTCGACTGACACCGGGCAACGGGTGTTGAAGTTGCACCCCTTCGGCGGGTTGATCGGGCTCGGCACGTCACCCTTCAGGATGATGCGCTGGCGCTTCTCTTCCACTGACGGGTCAGGCACGGGCACCGCAGACAGCAGCGCCTGGGTGTACGGATGGAGCGGGTTGGTATACAGTTCCTCGCTCTCCGCCAGTTCGACGATCTTGCCGAGGTACATCACGGCGACGCGGTCGCACAGGTGCCGCACCATGCTCAGGTCGTGGGCGATGAACAGGTAGGTCAGGCCCAGTTCTTCCTGAAGGCGCTCCAGCAGGTTGACGACCTGCGCCTGGATCGACACGTCCAGCGCGGAGATCGGCTCGTCCGCGACGATAAACGACGGGTTGAGGGCCAGCGAGCGAGCCAGGCCGATACGCTGACGCTGCCCGCCGGAGAACTCATGCGGATAGCGGCGCACGAAATACGGGTTGAGGCCGACCATTTCCAGCAGCTCGGCGACGCGCTCTTCGCGCTCTTTCTTCGTGCCGATGTTGTGGACGACCAGCGGCTCCGCCACGATACGCCCGACCGACATACGCGGGTTCAGCGAGGCGTACGGGTCCTGGAAGATCATCTGCATCTCGCGGCGCATACGGCGCAGCGCCTCGCCCTTGAGCTCGGTGATCTCCTGGCCCCGATACTTCACGCTGCCCGAGGTCGGGCGGTAAAGCTGGAGAATCGTGCGGCCGGTGGTCGACTTGCCGCAGCCACTTTCGCCTACCAGGCCCAGCGTTTCGCCCTTGTAGACCTTGAAGCTGACGCCATCGACCGCCTTGACCGCTGCCACCTCACGCTGGAAGAGGATGCCCGACTTAATCGGGAAATACTTCTTCAGGTTGGTGACTTCGAGCAGAACTTCCTTACCCTGCTCGTATGATTTCGTCGCGCTGCCAGGAGCGGCTTTCAGCTCACTCAGTGCTTGGCTCATATTCCGGTTCCTCTTTACGTACGTCCACCCAGCAGGCGGCGATATGATCTTCCGATCCGTCCGCCACCGGGATCAGCGGCGGATTCTCCTCACACTTGTCAATCCGGTAAATGCATCGCGGCGCGAACGGGCAGCCCTTCGGCAGGGTTCGCATGTCCGGCGGCGAGCCTTCAATCGAAAACAGCTTCTCGTTCTTGCGGTCCAGCCGGGGCAGCGAACCGAGCAGGCCGAGGGTGTACGGGTGGCGCGGGTCGTGATAAACGTCTTTCACCTTGCCGCGCTCGATGATGTAACCGGCGTACATCACGTTGACCGTGTCTGCCAGCCCGGCAACGACGCCCAGGTCGTGGGAGATCCAGATCATCGCCATGCCGATCTTGTCGCGCAGGCGGCGCACCAGATCAAGGATTTGCGCCTGGATGGTCACGTCGAGCGCAGTGGTCGGCTCGTCGGCGATCAGGAGCTGCGGGTTGCACGACAGGCCCATCGCGATCATCACACGCTGGCGCATTCCGCCCGAGAACTGGTGCGGGTAATCGTCCAGGCGATCCGCCGCGGAAGGGATGCCAACCATAGTCAGCAACTCAACCGCGCGGGCGCGCGCCTGTTCGTTATCCATGCCGAGGTGCAGCTTCAAAGCTTCGGTGATCTGGCGGCCGATGGTCAACACCGGATTGAGCGAGGTCATCGGATCCTGGAAGACCATCGCGATCTCGGCCCCACGGACCAGACGCATTTTGTTCTTGGAAAGCTTGAGCAGGTCGCGGCCGCGGAAGATGACTTCGCCACCGGTGATTTTGCCGGGCGGCTGCGGGATTAGGCCCATGATTGAGAGCGCATGCACGCTCTTGCCGCAACCGCTCTCGCCCACGACACCCAGCGTCTCGCCCTCGTTCAGGGTGTACGAGATGCCGTTGACGGCGTAAACGGTCCCTTCCTCGGTATGGAACTCAGTCTTGAGGTTTTTCACCTCCATCAGGACGGTCAAAAGCGCACTCTCCTTTGCCGCTCACCAGGTCCTACAGACGAGCGGTCACTTCACACAATGCGTGTGCTGCCCCAAAATTGCGCGGGATTGTATGCGACTTGCTAGCCGCGTGCAAGGCTTTTGTGCACAATCCCAAAATCAAGGTTGGCTCTGCGTTGAGGGCGGGTGGTCCACAGCTTATGAGGCTCTCCGTGCGTGCTCAGGACACTCACCCATAATACTTACCCGCTTGCGATGTGATCGGTTCAATAATTGTGGGGATTTTCTTGATACCATTTCGCTGACTTCGCGCGCTGCTTGACAGCCGATGCGCCGTTTGTTACACTGCACGGCAGTTCCAACCGAACAATACGAACGACTTTGACGAGGCCAGTAGGCCGCGCCGGGCTTTCAGAGAGTCGCCGGGTGGTGCAAGGCGGCAGCCAGCACGGTCGAAGTTCCACCTCTGAATAGTCGCCTTTCGACCCCATGCGCTAAGATTGGCCGGGAGCGCCCGTTACCGCGCCAGAGTGCTGACGCACTCACCGAGGCTTGCGCCGCGAGACGCGAGCGAATCCAGGTGGCACCACGAGTCCCCTCGTCCTGGCAATTGTCCGGGCAGGGGGCTTTTTTGTTGGGAGACGCGGAAATGTCGCTGGACTTTATGACGCCGGATGTGTGGAACGGCCTCGTGCTGGCGGTCGTGATTATCGGTTTGGCGCTGGCGGCGCTGCGCCTGTATGCGGACTTCACCCGCCCGCGCGACGACGATCGCCCGCCGCCTGCCGAGCGCAAGCCCGCGCGGCGGTCAGACAGGCGCCCGCGCTCGTCCCGTCGCCGGTAAGCGCGGACAGGTATACCAGCGCACAGCGCCGTTTTGTTGAGTGGTGGAGTGAAAAGGCATGATCGACATCAATCTCATTCGTGAAAATCCGGATTGGGTCAAAGAGCAGATTCGCAAGCTGAACGACCCGTCCGCGCTGGAACGCATTGACCGGGTGGTCGCGCTTGACCGCCAGCGGCGCGAGCTGTTGACCCGCGTCGAAGCGCTCAAGGCGGATCGCAACCGTCTGAACAAACAGATGGGGCGCTTCCGGGGCAGCAAGCAGCTTACCCCGGCGCAGATCGTCGGTGGCGCGCGCGCCGCAATCGCTGCAATCGAAGCGGATCAGACCGATGCGGCGCTTGAGGCGCTGAACAATCCGCCGGAAGCGGACGGCGCGCTGGACGACGACGCGCCCGCCGCAGCGCTCGCTGCACTGACCGATGCGCTCCGCGCGCAGGGCGACCGCGTGAGCGCGCTCGACGCAGAGATCCGCGAGGTGGAGCAGGCACTCGACGAGGAAATGCTCTGGATCCCGAACATGCCAGACGCGGAAACTCCCGTCGGGCTGAGCGAAGACGAGAACGTGATCCATCCGGTGCAGGGCGAGATGCCGACGTTCGACTTCACGCCGCAGCCGCACTGGGATCTCGGTCCGGCGCTGGGTCTGATCGACTTTGAGCGCGGTGTGAAGCTCTCCGGAACACGCTTCTACATCCTGCGCGGGATGGGTTCGCGCCTGTATCGCGCGCTGAGCATGTGGATGCTCGACGTGCAGACGGCGCGCGGTTACACCGAGATTTACCCGCCGTTCATGGTGCGCGAAGAGGCGATGTTCGGCTCGGCGCAGTTCCCGAAGTTCCGCGATGTGGTGTATTTCGATGCGGAGTCGGAGCTGTACATGCTGCCCACGGCTGAGGTCGCGCTGACGAACATGCACCGCGACGAAATCCTCGACGAAGCTGACCTGCCGCTGTATTACGTGGCGCATTCGCCATGCTTCCGCCGCGAGAAGATGAGCGCCGGGCGCGACGTGCGCGGGCTGAAGCGGGTCCACCAGTTCGAAAAGGTGGAGCTCTATAAGTTCACCACGCCCGAGACGAGCAACGATGAGTTGATGTCGCTGGTCGAGTCGGCCGAAGCGATCTGCGCGCTGCTCAAGATCCCGTACCGGCGCGTCGAGATTGTCACCGGTGACCTGGGCTTCTCCGCCAGCCGCAAGTTCGACATCGAGATGTGGGCGCCGGGCAGCGGAGAGTGGCTGGAAGTTAGCTCGTGCAGTAACACGCGCGATTTTCAGGCGCGCCGCGCGAACATCCGCTATCGTCCGGCGGATGGCGGCCGTCCGCGCTTCGTCCACACGCTCAACGGCTCCGGTCTGGCGATCATCCGCCCGTTCATCGCCATCCTCGAAAACTACCAGCAGGCGGATGGCAGCGTCGTGATCCCGGAAGTGTTGCGGCCGTATATGGGCGGCCTGGAAGTGATCGAACCGGAGCGTTAAGGCGTGCCGATTCTGCCGGATACGCTGCAGCCTGGGCTGGTGGTCGTGTTTATCGGCACGGCCGCCAGCCGCCGCTCGGCTGAGGTGGGCGCGCCCTACGCCGGGCCGGGGAATCGCTTTTGGGACATTCTCTACCAGGCAGGGTTTACGCCACGCCGCCTTGACCCGCAGGAGTTCCGCACGCTGCCGCAGTATGGCATCGGCCTGACGGGTATGGCGCCGGAGCGGGTGGGCAACGACGACATTCTGCGGCCGGGCGACTTCGACCCTGTGGGCGTGCGTGCCAAGATCGAGCGGTTCGCGCCGAAGGTGGTGGCGTTCGTTGGCAAGCGCGCCGCGCAGGAGTTTTTCGGGCGGACCGATCTCGCCTACGGGTTGCAGGACAAGCGGATCGGCTCGACGGCGGTCTTCGTGCTGCCATCCACGTCGGGCGCAGCGCGGCGCTATTGGGACGAGTCCCACTGGCACGCCCTGTGCGCTTACGTGGATCAAATGGAGTGAGCCGGGCTGCTATGGTATAATGAGCCGCGAACCTGAGGCGACCGGGTGATCGCGTCTCGCCGCGTGCGAGATGAGGAAAGTCCGCGCTCCACAGGGCACGGTGCTGGCGAAACGCCAGGCGGGGTGACCCGACGGCAGAGTGCCACAGAGAAGTGTATTGCCTCTCGCAAGAGGGGTGAGGGTGAAACGGTGCGGTAAGAGCGCACCAGCGCGGGCGGTGACGTCCGCGGCTAGGCAAACCCCACCGGGAGCAAGGCCAAGCAGGAACGAGGGGCTGCCCGTCCCGCTATCAGTTCCGGGTAGGCCGCTAGAGGGGTCGGGTAACCGGCCTTCGAGAGAGATGATCACCACCGGCTTCGGCCGACACAGAACGCGGCTTACAGGTTGCCTCGGGTTCACAGCGAGCGATTAGCGCGGGCCGTTAGCGATGAGCTAAGCGCCTCTGCTAATCGCTGACTCTAATTCTCCATTAGCCAATGTTGCGCCCACTGCACGAATCCCATACGTTCTGATAGGGCGCACACAAGAGCCTTTGAGGGTGGCGGTCTGCGAGCGGCAAACGCCCCGGCTTTTGCCTCTGCTAACCGCTAATCGCTAACTGCTAACGGCTTCCACGAAAGGCAGCGTGATGCACGGGTTTCTTGTCCTGAATGGCGGCGAAGCGTTCACCGCCCCGGCGAAATCGCTCGATAGCGGCTGGCTGCGGCTGATCCGGCGCGTGCATGCCCGGCCGCGCGTGGTCGTGATCCCTGCGGCGGATGTGTCCGGCAACCAGCGCGAGGCCGAGCGGGTGGCCCGCTACTTCAGCAACCTCGGCACCTTCGCCGAGGCGACGCAGATTAACTCGCGCCAGGCCGCCGAGATGCGCCAGGAAACCGAGGTTCTGGACCAGGTCGCCGGGCTGGTGCTGATCGACGGCAGCGCGCTCGATATGGTTGAGCGCCTGAAAGGGACGAAGACCGAAGCCGCGTTGCATCGCGCGATCGAAGAGCGGACCGCCGTGGTGATGGCGTCCGGCGCAGGCGCGATGGGGGTCGGCGCGGTGTTCTGGCTTGGCGGTGTGTGGGAGCAAGGGCTGGGCCTCGCGCCACAGCTTGCGGTGATCCCGCATCACTCGCTGGTGCAGATGCGGCTCTCGCCGGACCGGCTGCTCGCGGACCTGCCGGAAGGCGTGACGGTTCTCGGCATTGACGATCTGACGTATGTGACGTGGAAACCGGACAATACGTATGACGTCAGCGGAAAGGGCGAGGTCACCGTCTATCGCAGCGTTGAGCAGCAGGACGTCTACCGCGACGGTGCGACATTTTCTTTGAGCTAGAGACAGCGAAAGACAGCTAAGTACAGAAAAAGCAGCGAGAGCGGTTCGTCCGTCCTCGCTGCTTTTTGCTGCATTATGGCTGCTTGGAGCCGCTTCTCGCCTTTACACGACGATGTTCACCATACCGCGCTGGCTGACGTAGATCACCTTGCGCGGCGGCTTGCCGTCCATGTAACGCTTCGCGGCGGGCGACTCCAGCGCGATCCGCTTGGCGTCTTCCTCGCTGATGTTCGCTGGAACCTGGATGCGGTCGCGCACCTTACCGTTGATCTGCACGACCAGCGTGATCTCGTCCTCGGCGGCTACTTCGGGATCGTACTCCGGCCACGGCTGCATGTGGACGCTGCCCTCGCCGCCGATGCGCTGCCACAGTTCCTCGCTGATAAACGGCGTGAACGGCGCCATCAGCAGCAGCATGTGGCGGATCGCGTCGTCCCACGCTTCGCGGCTGACGTTGTCCTGCCGCTGGACGTCTTCCAGCGTGTTGCGCAGGGCCATCAGCGCGGCGACCGCCGTGTTGAAGCCGAAGCTTTCCAGCCCGTCGCCCACTGCCTTGATCGTCTGGTGGACCTTGCGGCGCAGCGCGCGCTCGGCGGCAGGATCCGGCTGGTTCCCGCTGATGCCTTCCAGCGCCAGCGTCCAGACGTCGTTCAGCCAGCGCACCACGCCCTGCATGCCCTTGCTATCCCACGGGCCGCCTTGCTCCCAGCGGAACGCGAACATCAGGTAGGCGCGGACCGCATCGGCGCCGTAGGTCGCAACCAGCTCGTCCGGTGCGACGACGTTCCCCTTGCTCTTGGACATCTTCTCGACGTCCAGCCGGTAGCGGATCGCCTCGATCGTCGCATCGGGACCGATGCCCGGCACGTCGAACGTCGTGTTCTCGTCGGTGTCCACCACCACCGAGCGACCATCCGGTGTCTGAACGTTCAGCACCAGCTCCTTGCGCGACAGCACCTCGCCCACGACGGTTCCCGGCTGCGAGCTGTCGACGCCGTCCAGCGACTTCACGACACGGACGTGCGAGGCGTTCAGCTTGCTGCCCTCGAACTCGCCTGTGGCGACGATCAGATCGCCGTCGCGCGGCTCGCCCAGGATCATGCCCTGGTTGAACAGCGCGATCATCGGCTCGTCGAACAGGTGCGTCGTGTCGCGTCCGATGGCGCGCGCCGCCTTTTTTGTCGGCTCGAAGATGCCGCAGTCGCGCATGGCCTTGGTGAAGAAGCGCGTGTACATCAGGTGCATCGTCGCGTGTTCGATGCCGCCCGTGTACTGGTCGACCGGCAGCCAGTACGCGGCTTCCTGCGGGTCGAACGGCCCTTCGTCGTAGTGCGGGCTCAGGTAGCGATACTGGTACCACGACGAGCACATGAAGGTGTCCATCGTGTC
>CBINGT010000027.1:0-15193 GCA_966250245.1 uncultured Anaerolineae bacterium | reverse complement strand
TCAGGCGTACTGGTACGGTGAGGCGATCGGCTGGGAAGACGGCGGCTGGGGGATGCTGCGCCAGGTCGTGCTGTACAACTTCGGGATCGAGCTGCACTATTACGCGATGGTGGACTTCAATGGCTTTCAGGAGATCATCGACACGCTGGGCGGCGTGACGATCGCGGTTGACTGCCCGATCCAGGACCTGAAATGCACCGGCCCGGCCTGCACTGACGGCATCCCCGGCAACGAGACGGACGAGGATTACGAGCTCTACACGCTGCCGGTCGGCGTCTATGAGATGGATGGCGACGAGGCGCTGTGGTACGCGCGCAGCCGCAAGAACACGATCGACTTCGACCGCGGGCGGCGCCAGCAGCAGCTTCTGCGCGCGATCTGGGCGAAGTCGCTCGACGCCGGGCTGATCCCGCAGATCCCCGAACTGTGGAGCCAGGTGACGTCGATCGTCGAGACGAACATGCCGGTCAACGCGGTCCTGCCGCTGATCCCGCTGGCGCTCAGCATCCAGCCGAACGACATCGAAAACCACTTCTTCCGCAAGAACGTCGAAACCGTCGCGTGGACCGACCCGTACACCGGGGCGAACGTCCAGCTTCCGCACCCGGACGGCGGGATGCTGCGGATGATCGAAAACTTCCTCGCGCCGCCCACTGAAAACCGTTTGCGGCTCGAAAACGCGCGGATCGCGATCGAGAACGGGACCGACAACCCCGGCTGGGAGCTTGTCGCCGCCGACCGCCTGATCTGGGAAGGCTTCGCGCCGGTCGAGGTGGGCGTAGCCGAGCAAACCGGCGTCGAGAGGACGATGATCTACGACTACACCGGCAGCAATAAGGGCAGCAGCCTGGGCGAGCTAGCCAAGTTGTTAAACATCTCGCCGGACAATGTAATCATCGAGCCGGACCCGAACCGGACGGTCGATTTCCGCGTGGTGCTCGGCTCGGACTATAACTCGTGCGTCGGGCGTCAGTGGGTCGCGCCCGACGCAACCGGGGACACTGGCGAGTCGTAAGCCGCCTGCCCCGCCGAAGGGAGCTCGATGAGCGAATCGGTCATGATCGTGGTCGCGCTGGTGATGATGGGCATCAGCCTGCTGGTGTCCATCGTCCCGTTTGTGCCGGGTCCACTGCTGGTGTGGGCGGTCGGGCTGGTGTTCGCCATCCTGAACGACTTCGAGCGCGTCACCTACCTGGCATTTGGTATCATGACCGTGATCATGATTGCCGGTTCCACCTCGGACTACTGGCTGCAAGCGCTCGGGTTCCGGATGAAGGGCGGCTCGTGCCTGACGACGCTTGGCAGCATCGGCGGCGGCATCCTGGGGACGTTCTTCCTGCCGATTCCGCTGTTTGGAACCGTCGCGGGGATGGTGCTCGGCGCGCTGGCGGTCGAGCTGATGCGCGTCGGCGATATGCGCAGCGCGCTCGAAGCCGGGCGGACAAGCCTGGAGCTTTACCTGATCGGCGTGGCGTTTGAGCTGACAGCGAGCGTGGCGATCGTGATCGTGTTCGCGATCAGCCTGTGGGCGACAGGGTGACTCGCGTCAGGCTTGCGCACGCGCCCGATTCGCCCTAAGCTAGCGGCATGCACGCGGCGAGCGTTCGCCTGCGTGACCTGTGGCGCAAGCTACGAGAGGAGCGTGCTGCCGTGCCCTTGCGCTCAATCCGTTTGCCGCTCATGCTGGTGCTGTTGTTCGCGGTTGTCGTGGCGCTGGCCGCCTGCGGATCGAACACGCCGCCCGAAGTGCCGCGCAGCCTGATCATCACCGCGCCGCCGGTGCCGGTCGGGACGCTGGTCGCCGGATGTACCGCCAGCGGGTTGGAAGCGTGGTATGAGGTCGCCACGTCGCTGACAGATCGCTTCGCAATCGAGAGCCTGGCCGCGCTCGACCTGCCGCCGGATAGCCTGCCCGACGCCATCAGCCGCCAGAGCGACCTGCTCGACCGCATCCTGGCGGAGCCGGTGCCGGAGTGCGCCGGAGCGGCCCAGGCGGCGATCGTCCAGCGGATGCGCGCGATCTACGGGGCCTTCCTCGCCTACGACGAGGGACAGCTCGACGCCGAGACGCTGCGGGCGCGCGTCACCGAGGTGCACACCGGTCTGGAAACCGAGGTCGCCAGCATGTTGGACAGTCTTGGAGCGGGGTTGGAGGAGCTGTTCCGACTCGAGAGGGAGGCCGCCCAGCCCGGCGAGTGACGCCGCCGGAAAAATAATCCTTGCCCGCAAAAACCGGCCTCCGTTATAATGGGGACGATCCCAACTGAATTGTTGGTGCATGCTTACCATCTGGTTCACCCCGCAGTTGAGAATACGATACCATATCGTGTGTAGTCTATGGAGATTGTAAGGAATGTCCGGTCATAGTAAGTGGTCTACGATCAAGCGCAAGAAAGGCGCAGAAGACGCCAAGCGTGGGAAGCTTTTCACGCGTTTGGCCCGCGAGATTATGATGGCTGCCCGCGAGGGTGGTCCCGACCCCGAGTCGAATGCGGCTCTCCGCCTGGCGGTTGACAAGGCTAAAGACAACAACATGCCGAAGGACAACATCGAGCGCGCGATCCAGCGTGGCGCCGGTGTTGGCGACGGCGCGGAAGCCGTTGAAGAGATCGTGTACGAGGGCTACGGGCCGCACGGCGTGGCGCTGGTCATCACCGTCCTGACGGACAACCGCAACCGCACGCTGGCCGATCTCAAGTACGTCTTCAACCGTTCCGGTGGCAATATGGCGACCAGCGGCGCGGTGACCTGGCAGTTCAACCAGAAGGGCTACATCGAGATCGACCGCGCGGGCGCAGACTATGAGGAAGTCTTCCTCGTCGCCGCCGAAGCGGGCGCCGAAGACGTGCAGGAAGAAGAAGACTCGTTCGTGATCTACACGCCGCGTGAAGACCTCGGCGCAGTGGTGCGCACCCTGCGCGAGTCGGGCTACAAGATCAAGGAAGCCGAGCTGATCTGGATGCCCAACAACGAGGTCGAGCTGGAAACCAGCCAGGCCATGCAGGTCATGTCGATGATCGAGAAGCTGGAAGACCTCGACGACGTTCAGAGCGTAGCCTCGAACCTGCGCCTGACCGACGAGATCGCGGCCGCATTCGAAGCTGCCTGATCCGGCGCGGGGTTTTCCCGCGACCGCCGAACATTCCACGAATCTCTCGTTTTCAGCCGCGTTCCGGGCGGTACGCGGCACTTTGCCTGCCTGGTGAGGGCGACCATGCTTGTTCTAGGAATTGACCCCGGCACGGCCACCACCGGCTATGGCTTGGTGCGCGAGCACGACGACGGGCGGCTGGAAGCGGTCCATTACGGCGTGATCACCACCAAGCCGCGCGTTCCCATGCCGGACCGTCTGATGGAGCTTCACCGCGCCATCACCGACCTGATCACGACCTACCAGCCAGATGCCGCCGCGATCGAGGTTCTGTTCTTCGGCAAAAACGTGACGAACGGGATCACGGTTGCGCAGGGGCGTGGCGTGATCCTGCTGGCGCTGGCCGAGGCCGGACTGCCGATCCGCGAGTACAAGCCCGCCGAGATCAAGCAGGCCATCGCCGGGTACGGCAACGCGGACAAGCTGCAGGTGCAGGAGATGATCCGCCAGCTTCTGGCGCTGGACGAGATCCCGAAGCCGGACGACGCGGCCGACGGGCTTGGGGTGGCGATCACCGATCTGAACAGCAGCCGCTACGAGCGGATGGCGCGGTAGTGAGCGGTTAGCCGTTAGCAGTTAGCGATTAGCCAAGAGCAAAGGCGGCAGGTAGAGTGTCTGCTCCTGTTTTCGCTAACCGCTAATCGCTGAGAGCTAAATGCTGCCTTCAAAGGAGATGGCATGATCGATACGCTCACGGGGCAGATCGTCACGCGGCGCGATGACTACGTCGTGCTGCAGGTTGGCGGCGTCGGGCTGCGCGTCTACGTGCCAACATCCGCGTACAGCGCGCTCGAAGGTCGCGGGCAGACTGTCACGCTCTACACCTACCTCCTCGTACGTGAGGATGCGCTGACGCTGTACGGCTTCGTCGATCAGGACGAGCGCGCGCTGTTCGAAATGCTGCTCACCGTCAGCGGGATCGGGCCGCGCCTGGCGCTGGCGATCGTCGGCACGCTGACGCTCAACCAGCTCAGCAGCGCAGTCGCCAGCGAGCAGCCGGAGCTGCTGACGCGCGTTCCCGGCGTGGGCAAGAAGCTGGCGCAAAAACTGATTTTCGAACTGAAGGACAAGCTGGCGGTCGATCTGGCAACCGGCATCGCGCCCGTCAGCGAAACGGACACCGACGTGATCGCGGCGCTGACGGCGCTCGGCTACAGCGTAGTCGAGGCGCAGGCCGCGCTGCAATCCATCCCGCGCGACGCGCCGGACGACGTGCAAGAACGGGTCCGCCTGGCGCTGGATTATTTCGCCTGATCAATAGCATAAATTAAGGGAGTAATCTCTTGGCCGACGCACAATCCCCGCGCGACGCCCTGCTGGGCCGCCGCGTCCCGGTGCTGGATAAGGGCTGGATCGAGCTTCAGGACATGATGGGCGACGACCGCGCGATCGTCAACGCGGCGCGCGTGTCGTTTCTGGGCGAGAGCAAGGGCGACGAGCGCGACAAGAAGCTGCTCTTTTACCTGCTGCGCCACCGGCACACCTCGCCGTTCGAGCAGGTCGAGTTCAAATTCCGCGTGCGCGCCCCGCTGGTGACGTGGTGGCAGTGGGTCCGTCACCGCACATGGAGCATGAACGCCCAGTCTGGCCGTTACACGCCGTTCGAGGAAGGCGACTTTTACGTGCCGGACGCGTGGCGGCTGCAAGCAGCGGACAACAAGCAGGCCAGCGAAGGGGAGCTATCCGGTCCGAAGGCCGACGAACTGACCGAGAAGCTCGAAGCGCACTTCCGCCAGGGGTTCGCGCTCTACAAAGAAGCGCTTGAGGCGGGCGTTGCGCGCGAGATGGCGCGGCTGTTTTTACCGGGGTTCGCAGTGTATTACACGTGGGTCGTCAAGGTGGACGCGCACAATCTGATGCACTTCCTGCGCCTGCGGATGGCGCCGGACGCGCAATACGAGATCCGCGCCTACGCCTGGGCGATCTACGAGCATTTCTTCAAAGCGGCCCTGCCCTGGACGGCTGAGGCGTTCGAGCGCTACATCGTGCCCGATCTCGGCCCGATCAAGCGCGAGTAAGCGCACGGTTAGTCCGGCGGGACGCGCACCACGATCTCGTTCGAGATCGCAAAGCAAACGTCCGCGCCGCCGTCGTCCACCGGCGTAACTTCCCACCCATACACCCCCGGCATCGCAAACAGATCGCCGGGGAATGTGTATTCGGTCGCGTCGACCACCTCAGACACCAGCGGCATGCCGGTGCCGCTGATCAGTTCCACGCGATAGCGCGACACGTTCTCCAGTTCCGCCCAACGCAGGTGAACCGGATGCCCGGTGATCGACGTATCCGGCGCCTCGAGCGCTTGCAGGGCGTTGCACCAGTCGGGCAGCGGCGTGAACGTGGGACGCGGCGGCTGCGTCGGCGGGTTGGTGGTCGGCGCGGGGGAAGCCGTCGGCTGGCTGAACGCGCGCGGAGTCCATGTGGGGGGGAGCGTCCGTTCCTCGCCCGCTTGCTCACCCCCGGCGGCGGAATTTGGCGCGGTGCTCGGCGTCCACGTGGGGGGTATGGTGGGTGCGGTGGTCGCTGCCGGGGAAGGCGGCGCTTCGGTGGCGGGTTGGGCGGTCGGATCGGCGCTGTCCGTTCCACAGGCCGCGATCAGCAGCGCCAGCAGAATCGCGCTCCCCAGCCCGAACTTTCGCATAACACCTTCTTCTCCCCTGACGGGCGCTACAAGACGTAGCCGAAAATCAGTCCCACCGCGGCCAGCATCACCAGCGTAACCAGCCCGGCCGCGCCTGCCGCGACAAACCACACCGCGCTCGCGCCCGCGTGCCACGGACGCTGCGGATCGTCCGCGAAGCCTACCAGCGCCCACCACCCGACGCCATAGACCAATAGGCCCACCGCCACCGCAGCGAAGGTCGGCGTCATGCTGCCGAACTCGTTGACGATGATCCGGTCGACCACTACCCACGCCAGCAGCGCCAGCACCAGCGTAACCAGCAGGACGAGCACGATCCGCCACACATGCGGGACGCGCGTCAGGCGCTCGGCCCATTGCGCGACCCGGTCGGTCGAATAGGTCTTGTCACGAGGCGCAGCCATCGGATAGCCTCCGCTCACTCCACATCGTACCGGTTAATCAGGCCGGTCGCCGTGCGCTCGAAATAGGCGCGCATGATGCTGTAGGCCGGCTCCGGAATCGCGCACTCGTCGACAGCGGCCAGCATGTGCCGCACCCAGACGTCGCGCGCCGCCTGATCAATCCTAAAAGGAGAATGACGCAGGCGCAAGCGAGGGTGCCCCCGCTCGTCGGAGTATGTTGTCGGACCGCCGAAGAACTGGATCAGGAACAGGCGTAGCCGCCGCTCCGCCGGGCCGAGGTCTTCTTCAGGATACATCGGGCGCAGGATGGGGTCGGTCGCCACGCGCCGGTAGAACGCCGCGACCACCCGCTCGATACCTTCCGCGCCGATCAGGTCATACACGCTGGGGAAATGAACAACCATGAATGCCCTCTACTGCCCTCGTGTTTGCCGAAAAGTGCCGCGTATTATACCATCCCGCCGGATGCCGCCGCCCGGCGTGGGGCGACGGCCGCACGAAAGGCGCAAGAATGAACGCTCTCAAGCAGGTCACGATTTACACGGACGGCGGCGCAGCTCCGAACCCCGGCCCCGGCGGATGGGCCGCGGTGCTGATTGCGCAGGGCGCCGAGAAGGAGCTATCCGGCGCGGAGCCGCACACCACAAACAACCGTATGGAACTCACCGCCGCAGTCGAGGCGCTGCGCGCGCTCAAACAGCCGTGCGCGGTCGAGTTCTACACCGACTCGCAATACCTGCAGCGCGGCATCACCGAATGGCTGCCCGGCTGGCGCGCGAGAGGATGGTCGCGCGGGCGCCAGGAGATCGCGAACCTCGATTTGTGGCAGGCGCTCGACGCCGAGACGCGCCGCCACCAGATCACATGGCACTGGGTCAAGGGGCATGCCGGGGACCGCTACAACGAGCGGGTTGACCGGCTGGCGACGGAAGCCCGCGAGCGGATCGCCCCGCCCCCGCAGCGCCCCGACGACGCCGATACCGTCGCGCAGGTCGCGATCCGCGTGTCGTCGCTGCCCGGCGGCGCAGGGGGATGGGCCGCGCGAGTTGCCCTGCCCGGCGAAACGGAGCCGCAAACGCTGACCGGGCGCGCCCGCGCCACCAGTAACCGCCTTGAGCTGGATGCCGCAATTGCCGCGCTGCGGTCGCTGCCGGAAGGCGTTCCGGCGCGCGTTTTCTGCCCGTCCGACTATCTGCACCAGGGCATCACCCGCTGGATCAAGGGATGGCACGCGCGCAACTGGACCACCAAAGAGGGCGAGCCGGTCAAAAACGCGGACCTGTGGCGCGCGCTCGAAGCCGAAGCGGGCAAGCGTCAGGTAAGCTGGTCCCCGGCGCGCGAGTGCCCGCCCGAGCTGGCGGACGGGCTCGACAAGCTGGCGGCGCAGGCGGCACGCGGCGAGGCGTAATTACTGGCGGCGGCGACGCTCTGGCAAGGGCAGCGTCTGCGCGTAGCGGGCGCTACGTTCCACCCACGGGCGCAGCGCGGACACACTATGCAGCATCGGGGGCACGACGACGTACTGCTTGCTGATCGACCAGACGTGCGCGCCCGGCAACGCCAGTAATTCCTCGCGGTCATCCGGCGGCAGCTTGAGCGCCAGCCCCTCGCTGCCGATCACCGCAAAGAAGCGCCCGCGCGAATACACGCCGATCGCTCCGAACATCCGGCGATACTCGAACTCGCTGCCCGGCAGTTCTTCGCCGATCCGGTCCATCAAGCCGCGCAGGTGTGCGTGCTGCTCATTCGCCATAGTTTCCCCTCGCAGGATTAGAACGTCCGTTCTATCAATCCGCTCCATTATACGCCGAAAAGGCTACGTTTGCCATCATTTTTCGATGCAATTCCGGCCTCAATCTTAAGCTATCCGCGTGGTAGAATAGAGAGCATGACCACAACTCAAGCGTCTTCCGATCACAGCGCGCACAACACCGCCGAGGTTCGGCAGGTGTTGTGGCGTGTGATGATCCTGAACATCGTGGTGGCGGTCGCCAAGCTGGCAGCGGGCATCGTCACCGGCGCCGTCTCGATGATCGCGGACGGCTTCCACTCGTCGGTGGACGCGTCGTCCAATGTCATCGGGCTGGTCGGCACGCGCCTCGCCGCGCAGCCGCCGGACGAGGACCATCCCTACGGCCACCGCCGGTTTGAGACGCTGGCGACGCTGGCGATCGGCGGGATGCTGCTCGTCGCCGCGTGGGAGATCCTTCAGGCGCTGCTGGAGCGGTTGCTCCAGGGCGGCGAGCCGGACGTCACCCCGCTCAGCTTCGGGATCATGATCGCCACCATTGTCGTCAACCTCGGCGTGACGCTCTACGAACGACGGCGCGGGCAGGCGCTGCGATCGAGCATCCTGCTGGCGGACGCGGCGCACACCTCTACCGACGTGTTTGTGTCGCTCTCGGTCATCGCCAGCCTCGCCGCCAGCGCCCTCGGCTACCCGATCGCGGATGTGGTCGTCGCGCTGGTGATTGTGGTCGTGATCGTGCGCACCGGCCTGGGGATCATCCGGCAGTCGAGCAGCGTTTTGGCCGACCGGCAGACGCTCAACCCCAGCGAGGTCACGGCGCTGGTCAGCGATGTGCCAGGGCTGGACGAGATCGTGCGGGTGCGCAGTCGCGGCCCGGCGGACTCGATCTATGTGGATATCGACGCGCGCATCAACCCCTCGGTGACGGCGGATCACGCCTACGCCATCGCCAAAGAGATGAAGCGCCGGATTCGCGATACCTATTCCGACATCGAAGAAATCCAGGTGCACTTCGCGCCGCAACCCCATGCCCGGACCGATTATGCGCTCGAAGCGCGCGCTGTGGCGGATGGCCTGGGGTTGAGCGTGCACGAAATCGTCGCCGCGCCGCAGCAGAACGGGATCGCGCTCGAAATGCACGTCGAGGTCGCGCCGGGTCTGACGCTCGAAGAGGCGCACCGCCAGGTGACCGAATTGGAAGCCCGCTTGAAGGAGCGCGTCCCGACCGTTCACACCGTCCTGACGCACATCGAGCCGGCAGACGCCCACGGCGCGCCGCTGGTGCTGACCGAAGCCGCGCTCGAGTTGCGCGATCAGGCGTTCCAGCGCGCGCAAGACCTGTTCCCGCACGCCGAATGGGCCAACCCGACGCTGCGGCTGGCGCTGGGCGGCTATGCGCTGACGATCCTGTGCCGCCTGCCGGGCGACGTCGGCGTGGACGAGGCGCATCAAGTGGCGGAGCGGGTCGAGTCCACGTTGCGCGCCGAGATGCCGCAGCTTCAGCGCGTGACGATCCACACCGAGCCGCTCGAACACGCGCACGGCTGAGTAGTCTACTGAAATTGGGCTGGCAAATGCGACCTTCGCCGGGTGAACCTCACCCCTTAACCCCCAGCCCCTTTTCCCCTCTCCACGCGTGGAGAGGGGCCAGGGGTGAGGTTTTGCGCGCTGACCACACCAGCCAACACGTTCCGAAAGACCACTTAAGCCGACGCGCAACTCTGCGCCTCGCCCCGCGTACTAATCGTTGACGAGACGCATCGGTGCGCGAACTTCCCATCGACAAGGAGCAGCTTCGGTGGATCGCGTTCATAACCATCCCTACCCGTTTGACCTTTCGGTCGTGCTGCCGGTCTACAACGAGGAAGACAATATCGCCCCATTGCACGCCGAGCTTACCAGCGTGCTGGACGATCTCGACTTGCGCTACGAGATCATCTATGTGGACGACGGCAGCCAGGATCGCAGTGCCGAGCGTGTGATTGCGCTGGCTGAGGCGCATCCCGAAACTGTCCGCGTGGTGCAGCTTCGCCGCAACTTCGGGCAGACCGCCGCGATCCAGGCCGGGATCGACCATGCGCGCGGCGCGATCATCGCGTTGATGGACGCCGACCTGCAGAACGATCCGCACGACATCCCGCTGATGCTCGCTCAGATGGAAGAAGAAGGGTATGACCTGGTCAGCGGGTGGCGCAAACATCGCAAGGACCGCGCCATCACCCGCAAGCTGCCGTCGCGCGTCGCCAACCGCCTGATCTCGATCGTGACCGGCGTTCACCTGCACGACTACGGCTGCACGCTGAAGACCTATCGCCGCGAGGTGCTCGATCACGTGCGGCTGTACGGGGAAATGCACCGCTTCATTCCGGTGCTGGCTAATGCCGCCGGAGCACGCACCGTCGAGCGGGTGGTCAACCACCGCCCGCGCATCCACGGCAAGTCCAAATACGGGCTGTGGCGGACGATCAAGGTTGTGCTGGACCTGATGACGGTCACCTTCCTGACCAAGTACAACACACGCCCGATGTACATCTTCGGCGGCGTCGGCTTCCTGCTGACGATGCTCGCCGGGCTGGGCGTGCTGGTGATGCTGGTCAGCGGGCTAACGGGCGGCGGCTGGCTGCTCAACTCTCCCCTGCCGGTGCTGATCGCAATGTGCGGAATCCTGGCGATCCAGTCCGTGTTGCTGGGGCTGATGATGGAAATGCTGATGCGGACGTATTACGAGTCCCAGGGCAAGGGGCCGTACGCCATCCGGCGCGTGATCAACGGGCAGCGTCACATCCCCGCTGAAGCGGCCGAGATTCAGGCAACGCTGAACGGCACGCCCAACCGCTCGCAGAGCGCCGAGGCTTCGCCCGCCACCAGAACGCGATAATACGGCCGGTACGCCTCTATAAACGCCGGAGAGTGCTGCACGGCGGGCCAGCGTTCCGCCGCACGCGCCGCGCCAAATAGCTCTAGCTCGCGGAGCGGGAACTCGCCCGCCAGTGGCCCGTCGCCGCGACAGAGCTCCGCGAACGCCCGCCAGCGCGCGCCCATCAACTCCGGAGCGCCCGCCACCATCTCCGCCGAGCGCACGAACGCATCCAGCAGCCAGTCGAGCTTGCCGCCTTGCGCGAGGTAGGGCCGCAGGTGCACGCGGACGATGTGCCCCTCGGGATGCGCGCTTTCGATCAGCGGCTCGCCGAGCGGCTCGCCCACCTTCCCGGCTTCCTGCTCCAGCCACTCGCGGGCGGCCTTCTTGCTCGCGACGGCGTGCCCCGGCCCGAAGGTCGCCTGGTGCAGCAGCTTATAAATGTCCGCCACCCCGGACGCGGGATAGCGCGCAACGTGCGTCTGGATCAATGCGGCGAGACGATCGTCCCCCATGCGTGCCCCTCTCTCAGCAGCGAACGGTCACCGGCCGGTCCGGCACGGGTTATTATAAGCGGCTTTCGGCGCGCGCGCACCGGAGAGCAGCGGTTAGCGGTTAGCAATTAGCGGTTAGCCAAGAGCAAAGAGCGGAGCGCCCCAAACCATACCCGTGCGCCTCGCAGGACCCGACAGAGGCTAGCCGGGCTTGGGCTGCCGCAGGGGCGGAGCTACTTGCTGCGCCCGGCAATATAGATTGAAAGGTAAATACCGGACCGACCGAGTTGCGGCACCCCGAAAACAGCAGATATTCACGGGCGGAA
Source organism: uncultured Anaerolineae bacterium (assembly GCA_966250245.1). Lineage (GTDB taxonomy): Bacteria > Chloroflexota > Anaerolineae > Aggregatilineales > Aggregatilineaceae > DYGX01. Next base: position 3,570 of record CBINGT010000027.1, on the reverse strand, counting down.
CAAGCTCCGCCCCTACGGATCCCCCACTCCCCACTCCCTACTCCCTATTCCCCGCTTTACAAAAAACGACCCCGAACGCGTGACACGTCCGGGGCCGCCCGTTGCGCGAAAACACGCTACTTGATGATGTTCAGCGGGATCGTGTTCTGCTGGGCCGCCAGCAGCGTGACGCTCACCCGCGCGGCGACCACTTCCGCCAGCGCGCGGAACGCCTTGCCCGCTTCGGAATCCGGGTCGTCCGCGACGATCGGATGCCCCTGGTCCCCGCCGATACGCACCGCCGCCGTCAGCGGAATGCTGCCGAGGAACGGGACGCCGCGCTCCCGCGCGAACGCCTCGCCGCCGCCGGTGCCGAACAACTCGCCGCTCATGTTCTCGATCACGCCGAGGATCGGAACGTTCAGCTTCTCGAACATCGCCAGCCCGCGCCGCGCGTCATCGATGGCGACGCTCTGCGGCTGCGTCACGATGATCGCGCCCGTCAGCGGGACCGACTGCGCCAGGCTGAGCTGCGCGTCGCCGGTGCCGGGCGGCAGGTCCACCACCATGTAATCAAGCTCACCCCAGTCCACATCGGTGAAGAACTGGCGGATCGCGCCGTGTAGCATCGGGCCGCGCCAGATCATCGGCGTGTTCGGGTCCGCCAGAAAGCCCATGCTCATGACCTTCAGGCCGTAGACCTCGAATGGGATGATCTTCTTGTTGGGCGAGATCGGCGGCTGGGCATAGCCGAGGCCCACCATCTTCGGGATGTTCGGGCCGAGAATGTCCGCGTCCATCAGGCCGACGCGCGCCCCACTCTGCGCCAGAGCGACCGCCAGGTTCACGGAAACCGTGCTCTTCCCCACGCCGCCCTTGCCGCTGCTCACCGCGATCACACTGCGGATCGGCGTCTGGATCTGGCCGAAGATGCGCCCATCGGTGGGAACGTTCGAGTCCCACTTGATGTCGACTCCGGTGATGCCGCTGATGCGCGTCACCGCGCCCTGGATGTCGCGCGCCATCACGTTTTTGAGCGGGCACGCGGGCGTGGTGAGCATCACGCGCATGTGCGCGACGCCCGACTCGTCAATCGTCAGGTCGCGGATCATATTCAACGAAACGAGGTCGCGGTGCAGCTCCGGTTCCATCACCGTGCTGAGCGCCTTCATCACCTCGTCGTGTAACTGCTGATTATTCACTGAGCACCTCTCTGAGATTCTTGACACGCCGTCTCTGACTGCGGCTGTCGCGCGGCTGGGCCGCGCAAACCGGGGCGATTATAGCGTGATTCGGGCGACGCGGCGCTTGCAAGCACCGGCTGGGAGTCAAGTTGATCCGAATGGATTGCATATTTATGACATTCGTCTCATTAATTGTATCCAGAACCCTGCACGCATACCAGTTCGCGCGGGGGTTAGAACCGCGTTACCTGCAGGTACGTAACGGGTACAGATTAGCTAACTTGAACCGTGTTTCGAATCGACCTCAAACCGAGTATGCACCGGGCGCGCTACCGCCACGCAAAGCGTAGGGGTACAATAGGCGGTGATTCGTCCGATCGGTAGGGTAATGCTTCCGTGGGGTCATCCGCTTCTTCAGTCCGACAGCGAACAGCCGAAGTGCCCTGTACCACCTGCGCGACTGTCCTGGTCGCGGTGAGCCAGCGCGATATTGAAAGTTCGCTGCGCAATGCGCTTCAAGACGATGGCCACTTCGTCGTGACGGCTTCCCGCTCCGCCGAGGTGCTGTCGATGCTGTCTGCCGAACGCATTGACCTGGTCATCCTCGACGCGCTGGAAGATTGGGAAACGAGCTACGCGCTCTGCGCCGATATCAAGGCGCGCGTGGACCTCGGCTTCATCCCGGTCGCCATGCTGGACGACACCGACGACCTGTGGATCGACGGCGACGACGCGCCGGACGCCGTGCTGGCGCCGCCCGTCGACCGGCGCGAGCTGAACCGGACCATCCGCTACCTGATGCGCCAGCGGCGCCAGTTCGCGCGGCTGCTGCCCGGCGCGCCTGCCAACCGCGCGCACGAGATCGAGATGCTGCGTGCAGACATCATCCGGAACGTTTCGCACGAGTTGGTTACCCCGTTGCTGCAGGTAAGAACCGTCATCTCGATGCTGCTCGATCCGGCTTATAGCGCGGAGCGCACGCCCACACTCGACACGATGGCGCGCGAAGCCGCCGCCCGCCTCGGAGAAGTGGTCGACAACATCCAGCAGCTTGCCCAGGCGCACGCGATTACGCTGGCGCCCTTCATCGTGGACGACGCGCTGGCTGGCGCGATCCGTCACCTGGAGCGCAGTTGGACCTGGCAGAGCCAGGTGGGGCGCATCGAAGTCGACTCCAGCGCGCAACATGCCATCGCGCTGGGCGACCGCGCAGCAACGGCCCGCCTGCTCCAGCTTTTACTCGAAAACGCGCTCAAGTTCAGCCCGGAAGACGCGCCCGTCCGCCTGATCGCCGCGCCCGCAGAAGGCAATCGCGTCTGGTTCGCGGTGGAAGATTACGGCATTGGCATCCCGTACGAGGAGCAAGAGCACATCTTCGAGGCGTTCTACCAGGTAGACCGCTCGCCGCGACGCCGCTACGAAGGCACCGGGATCGGGCTGGCGCTGGCGCTGCTGCTCGCCGATGGGATGGGCACGGCGATCGAGGTCGATAGCGCGCCCGGCCAGGGGAGCACGTTCTCGTTCACGCTGCCGCTGGTCGACGGGAGTTGACGCCCCATTTGCGCCGCGCAACCCCGGCGTGATTTCCCCTTTCCGAAAGCCCATTTGACCTTTATAATGTAAGCCGATCCCCTCTGGGGAAGTGGCGGAACTGGCAGACGCGCATGACTTAGGATCATGTGGAGCAATCCGTATGGGTTCGAGTCCCATCTTCCCCATCGCGCGGGGCGCGCCATCTGCGCCCCGCTTTCTGTGTAAAAGCTCCGTAAGAAGTGTCGCCGTGCATAGTCGTGGCCTGTTACGGAGTGTTATAATCGCAGCGTCGCGAGACTGTGAAGGGCAGAATGTTGAACATCCAAACCGAACACCTCGACAATCATACCGCTCGTCTGACCGTTGAAATCGACGAGCAACGCCTCGAGCGCGCGATGGTGCGCGCGGCGCGGGAGATCTCCAAGAAGGGGCGCATCCCCGGTTTCCGCCCCGGCAAGGCGCCGGTCAACGTGGTCGTCAATCTCTACGGTCGAGACTACGTCATGGCCGAAGCCTTTGACAGCCTCGGCAACGATATCTACCGGGAAGCCCTCGAGCAGGCGGAGATCGAGCCCTACGCCGCCGGGACGCTCGAAAACGTGGATCAGGAAGCGCGCACGATGACGTTTGTCGTGCCGCTGCGTCCAGTCGTCGAGCTGGGCGACTATCGCGCGATCCGCGTCGAGCACGAGGTGGAAGAAGTCACCGATCAGATGGTCGACGATGCCCTCGAAAACCTGCGCGAAGAACAGGCCGAGCTAGAGCCGGTCGACCGCCCCGCCGAAATGGGCGACCGCGTCACGTTCGATCACATCGAGATCGTCCTGCTGAAGGAAGACACCGACGAGGACGACGATGATGAGGACGAAGACGA
>CBINGT010000026.1:0-15519 GCA_966250245.1 uncultured Anaerolineae bacterium | reverse complement strand
TCTGGTGACGGTCGTCGGCACGATGCCCGAGGTGCAGCCAGGCGAAAGCCTGCGGCTTGAGGGCGAATGGACCTCCCACCCGCGTTTCGGGCGGCAGTTCAAAGCGGAAACGGTCACGCAGGTCCGCCCGACGACGGTTGAGGCGATCCGGCGCTATCTCGGCAGCGGGCTGGTGAAGGGCATCGGCCCGGTGACCGCGCGACGCATCGTTGATCACTTCGGGCTGGATACGCTCGACGTGCTGGACCGGACGCCCGCGCGCCTGCTGGAAGTGCCGGGCGTCGGCAAGCACCGCGCTCACCTGATCGGGGACGCGTGGATCGAGCAGCGCCAGATCAAGGACGTGATGCTGTTCTTGCAAGGGCACGGCATCAGCGCCGGGCTGGCGATCAAGATATACAAGCAGTACGGCGACCAGTCGATCGCGCTCGTCAGCCGCGACCCCTACCGGCTGGCGCGCGATATTTTCGGGATCGGCTTCCGCACAGCGGACAAGATCGCGCGCGACCTCGGCCTGCCGCCCGACTCGCCCGGGCGGATCGGCGCCGGGCTGGCGCATACGCTGAACACCGCAACCGAGGAAGGACACGTCTTTCTGCCGCGCACCGAGCTGGTTCAGCAGGCGGCGGAGATGCTCGAAGTGCCGCCCGAGGTGGTGGACGAGGCGGTCACGCGGCTGGCGCAGCAAGGCGAGTTGGTGATCGAGATCGTCCCCGATGGGCTGGAGCGGATCGAGGCGTGCTACATCCCGCCGCTCTACCACAGCGAGAAGGGCGCGGCGAGCCGCCTGCGCGCGCTGATCGAGTCGCCCGTTTCGCGGCTGGCGGACCTGCGGCGGGCAGGCGTGCAGGCTATGCCGCATGGCGCGGGCGGCGTCGAACTGACCCCGCAGCAGGCCGAGGCGGTCCGACTGGCGCTGACGAACAAGGTCAGCGTGCTGACGGGCGGGCCCGGCACCGGCAAGACCACCACGCTGCGCGCGCTGATCGACGTGCTGGTTCGCACGCGGCACCGCTTCCTGCTCGCGTCGCCGACCGGGCGCGCGGCCAAGCGGCTCAGCGAGGCGACCGGCCAGCCCGCGCGCACGATCCACCGGATGCTCGGCTTCAGCCCGGCGGAACACGGCTTTACGTACAACGAGGAGAATCCGCTCGACGCCGACCTGATCGTGATCGACGAGGTGTCGATGCTGGACCTCGTGCTGTTCTACAACCTGCTCAAAGCGATCCCGCCGGACGCGCACCTGCTACTGGTCGGGGATGTGGACCAGCTTCCGAGCGTGGGCGCGGGCGACGTGCTGCGCGACATCATCCGCAGCGGGCGCGTGCCGGTCACGCGGCTGGACGTGATCTTCCGCCAGGAAGAGACCAGCCTGATCATCCGCAACGCGCACCGCATCAACCGGGGCGAGACGCCCGACACCTCGAACCGCAGCCGCGATTTCTTTATGTTCGTCGAGGAAGATCCGGCCGCCGCCGCTCAGCTCTTGGTGGAGGTGGTGAAGGACCGCATCCCGCGTAAGTTCGGGCTGGACGCGCTTGAAGATATCCAGGTGCTCGCGCCGATGTATCGCGGCCCGGTCGGCGTGATGGCGCTTAACGAGGCGCTGCAAGAGGCGCTTAACCCCTCGCAGGAGCGCAAGGCAGAGCGGCGGCTGGCGGGGCGGCTGTTCCGCGTAGGCGACAAGGTCATCCAGACGCGCAACAACTACGAGAAGGACGTGTTCAACGGGGATATCGGGCGCGTCCACAGCTTCGACATGACGAACCAGCAAATGACGGTCGTGATTGACGGCCGCTTCGTGCAATACGACTGGTCCGAAGCTGACGAACTCACGCACGCCTATTGCATCAGTGTGCACCGCTCCCAAGGCGGCGAGTATCCATGCGTGGTCATGCCGGTCATGACGCAGCACTACATGATGCTCCAGCGCAACCTGCTCTACACGGCGGTGACGCGGGCGCGGCAGTTGGTGGTGCTGGTCGGCACGCGGAAGGCGGTCGCGATCGCGGTCAAGAACGATCAGGTCGCCCGGCGGTGGAGCGCGCTCGATTGGCGGTTGGAAGGCAGCGGCTAGCCAAAGGCGGGGGACGGGGAATAGGGAGTAGGAAATCGTAGAACTCGTAGGGGCGGAGCTTGCTCCGCCCGTTTCATTTACACTCCGGTGGAGCAGACTGCTTTCCCCCCATCCTTCCGAGCTTCGCTCGGGTCCTTCCCCCAGAACGAGGGAAGGAAAAAACGGCTGGTTTGCTCCCCTTCCCTCCTTGTGGGGGAAGGGGTTGGGGGATGGGGGGTATCTCACGCGCACGGAGTGCGCTCCTACTCCGGCAGCGTGGGCGGGGGAGCGGGCGGCTGTGGCTCGGGCGGCGTGGGATGGCTGCGAATGTACGCGGCCAGCACCGGCGGCTGCACGCGCATCGCCTGACCGTCGTCGGTCGGCACAAGCAGCGACTTGGCGACCAGTTCCTCGACGATGGTCTGGTTCAGATCGCGTCGCGCCTGCGCGGCGGCGTACAGCGTGTTGATCTCCATGCCGGTCAGCGCGCGCAGGATCGTGCGACACTCCGCCTGGACGTTCGGCTCTGCGCTGAGGCGAGCGGCCGCCAGCTCGACGGCGCGCGAGTAGTTCGGCGCCTGGATCGCGGCGAGCTTATCTGCGTGCTGGAACCCGGCGCGGATCAACCCAGCGAAGCCGCCTGTCGCGCGGATCAGCAGACCGAGCGGGTAATCGTCCTTCGACACGCTGCGCTTCTCAAGCTGCTCGACCATGCGCCACGCGTCGTCGTCGCCAAACGGCTTCAGCCAGACGACGTGATCGTGAAAGAGCTCGAGGAACGGCTCCAGCACGGGCAGGCGGCTTCCTGCCAGCAGCGGCAGGCTGTTCCGCGTGAAGGTAGCGAACATCACCTGATATTTGAAACGGTCCCGAATGCTGCGCAGCGCCACGAAGAAATAGTTCGGCATGGTGTCCAGCAGCCGGTCGAACTCGTCCATCAGGTAGGCGATGCGGATCGGCCGCCCGGCGAGCCGGTTGCCGGTCAGCGCCGCGTCGAGGATCGACTCGAGATGGCGTAAAGCAAGATGGGCGTGCAAATTATCTTCAAAATCGGTAATATCAGGGTGCGCGTTCTCAAAATGCGATTGCAACCGCGCGATTCGCTCTGCCAGCTCCGGATCAGGCTCTTGCCCTTCAGGCGGGCGATAGACGGGGTAAAGCTGCGGGGTGATCGTCGTGCGGTGGACCATCAGCTCCAGCCCTGGCCAGGCACGGGCGGCGATATCGCTCTGAGCGCCAGGCAGCGCAGGCAGCAGCGCGTTCGGATCAATATTGACCACCACAATTGGGCCGTGCTGCGCGGTGCGCGGCGCGAAGCGGCTCCACGGGCTGGCAGGGTCGTTCGGCGTCAGACGTTCCTGATCGAGATAGCGTAGAAGGTTCGTTTTGCCGATGCTGGGCGGGCCGATGATCGAGACGGACTGCCCCTGGTCCAGCGCCTGGACGATCGCCGAAACTTCGTCCTGCCGATAGTCGGGATGGTAATAGCGCGGTGTTGACATGGCTGCGTCCCTCGGACGGTGCGCGAGCGCCTGCCGCCAGCGCGGCCCGGCACAAAGCCTAACTGGAGATTGTAGAACGAAAGCGAGATAGTTTGCCACTACTCCGTTCAGATATGTACAATCTGCTTGTCGCCACACCAAAGCGTTTATTCTCTCTGAGCAGGCGCTGATACTCGCCTGTTTTCGCGCTACTTCAACAGGGAATGGGTCTATGGCAACACTAAACAAGGAGACGCTGCTGGACTGGTACCACAAAATGGTGCTAATCCGGCGGTTCGAGGAGCGCTGCGCTGAGCTGTATCAGCAGGGCCTGATTGGCGGCTTCTTGCACCTCTACATCGGGCAGGAAGCGACCGGCGTCGGCGCGGTAACTGCGCTGGAAGAGCGCGACCACGTCATCACCGCCTATCGCGACCACGGCGTTGCGCTGGCCCGGGGGATGGACCCGAAGGCTGTCATGGCCGAGATGCTTGGCAAGACGACCGGCGTCAGCGGCGGCAAGGGCGGCTCGATGCACCTGGCCGATCGCAGCCTGAACTTCTGGGGCGGTTATGGCATCGTCGGCGGGCATCTGCCGCTGGCGGCTGGAATCGCGCTCGCCTCGAAATACGAGGAACGCGACGAGGTGGTGCTGTGCCTGATGGGCGACGGCGCGACCAACATCGGCTATTTCCACGAGTCGCTGAACCTCAGCGCGGTGTGGGATCTGCCGGTCGTCTGGCTGATCGAGAACAACCAGTACGGTATGGGCACGGCGGTCGAACGCGCCAGTGGCGTGAAGGAACTCGTCAAGAAGGCGCGCGCCTATGGCGATAACGGGCGCGGCATGAAGGAAGGCCCGCGCATTGACGGCATGGATGTGATCGCGGTGCACGAAGCGATCAAAGAGGCGGTCGAATACGCGCGCAAGAACGGCCCGATCCTCGTCGAGTCGCTGACGTACCGCTTGCAGGGTCACAGCATGGGCGACCCCGAGCGGTATCGCACCAAGGAAGAGGTCGAGCAGTTTTCCGCCAGCGGGCCGATTGGCCGCTTCCGGAACCACTTGATCGAAAAGTACAAGAACATCGAGCCGAAGCTTGATGAAATTGATGCGCGGGTGCTCGAAGAAGTCGAGGAAGCGGTGGAGTTCGCGAAGAACAGCCCCGATCCGACCTTCGAGGATTTGGTCAGTCACGTCTACGTTGATTGAGGGGCGGTATGGCAGATAAACCCATCACCATTCGCGAGGCGCTCAGCGCGGCCTTGCGTGAGGAAATGCAGCGCGACGAGCGCGTCTTCATCATGGGCGAAGAGGTCGGCGTCTGGGGCGGCACCTATGCCGTAACGCGCGGCTTTCTGGACGAGTTTGGCGAAAAGCGTGTGCGCGACACCCCGATCTCCGAAATGGTGATCGCGGGCGCGGCGACCGGCGCGGCAATGGCCGGGCTGCGTCCGGTGGCCGAGATCATGACGATCAACTTCGCCTTCCTGGCGCTCGATGCGATCATCAACCACGCCGCCAAGGTTCGCTATATGTTCAACGGGCAGTTCACTGTTCCGCTGGTGATCCGCACGACGACTGGCGGTGGCAAGCAACTTGGCGCGACACACTCCCACGCCCCAGAGGTGATCTTCGCGCACTTCCCCGGCCTGTATGTCGCGGTGCCGGGCACGGCCTACGATGCGAAGGGCATGCTCAAAGCGGCGATTCGCGACGACAACCCGGTTCTGTTTGTCGAGCACAGCACCATGCTCCAGCGGCGTTCGCCAGTTCCAGACGACCCGGACTTCGTGCTGCCGATTGGCAAGAGCGACGTCAAGCGCCAGGGCGACGACGTGACCATCGTGACCTTCGGCAAGGGCCTGGAATGGTCCACCGCGGCGGCGGAGACGCTGTCGCAGGAAGGGATCGAGGCGGAGATCATCGACCTGCGCTGGCTGCGGCCGCTTGACCTGGAGCCGGTGTTCGAGAGCTTCAAGAAGACGAATCGCTGCGTCGTGGTCGAAGAAAGCCTGCCGATGTTCAACGTCGGCGCCGAGGTCGCGACGCGGATTCAGGACGAAATGTTTGACTATATGGATGCGCCGGTGAAGCGCGTGGCGGCGATGGATATTCCACTGCCCTACGCCGCTGAAATCGAGCGCATGGCCTTGCCGAGTCCTGAAAAGATCGTCAAGGCGGTGAAGGAGGTCGTCGGTGGTTGAAACGCTCAACATGCCCAAGCTGGGCTTTGACATGGCGGAAGGCACGTTGGTCAACTGGACGAAAGCGGTTGGCGACCAGGTAAACAAGGGTGACGTCATCGCGGAAATCGAGACCGACAAAGCGACCATCGAGATCGAAGCGCAGGCAAGCGGCACGATCCTGAAGCTGCTCGCCGAGCCGGGCGACGTGGTCGCCGTTGGCGCGCCGATCGCCTATGTCGGTGAGGAAGGCGAGCAGGTCCCCGAAGACGGTCAGCAGCCTGCCGCCGCCGAAGCGGCACCCGCGCCGAGCAAGCAGGAAGCGGAAGCGATCGCCGCGCCCGCCAAGCCAGAAGGCGCGCCCGGCACGGTTCAGGATAAGGACGAGGGCGAAAGCCGTCCGCAACCCGCCGAAGGTCTGGCCGAAGCGCGCCCGGCCGCAGGCGAGGCGGTTGCGGAAGGGAATGGCTTCATCAAGGCCAGCCCGATCGCGCGCCGCATCGCCGACGAGCGCGGGATCGACCTGCGCCAGGTCAAGGGCACTGGCCCGGGCGGTCGGATCGTCAAGCGGGACGTCGAGAACTTCCAGCCCGCAGCGGCCCCCGCGGCGCCTGCCGAGCGCGCGCCGGAAGTTGCCGCGCCGGTCGAGCTGCCCGGCCCGAGCATTGGCGAGCTGCCATCCGGCCCGGACGTCGAGGTGATCGACATCAGCCGCCTGCGTCAGCGCATCGGCCAGCGTATGGTCGAGAGCAAGCTGTACGTCCCGCACTTCTACGTCACGACGGCGATCGACGTGACGGAACTGCTGGAACTGCGCCAGCAACTCAACGCCAGCGTGACCGACGAGTCCCGCAAGATCACCGTCAACGACCTGATCGTCAAGGCGACTGCGCTGGCGCTGCGTGCGTACCCGAACCTGAACACGCACTTCTACGGCGATAAGTTCGTGCGCCACAACCGTATCAACATCGGGATCGCGGTTGCGCTGCCCGGTGGCGGGCTGATGAATGTGGTCGCGCGGGACGCCGACAAGACCGCGCTGGGCACGCTGGCCGCGCAGAACCGCGACATGATCGCCCGCGCGCGGGAGGGGAAGGTCCGCACTGAGGATGTGGTAGACAGCACCTTCAGCGTCAGCAACCTCGGCCCGTTCAACGTCGAGCACTTCGCGGCGATCATCAACCCGCCGGAAGCTGGTATTCTGGCGGTCGGCGCGGCGACGAAGCAGCCTGTTGTGCTGGAAGATGGGACGATCGGCGTGCGCTCGATCATGCGCGCGACGGTCAGCGTGGATCACCGCGTCAGCGATGGCGCGGAAGGCGCGCAGTTCCTCAACGAGATCAAGACGCTGCTTGAAAACCCGATGCGGCTGCTGATGTAGCGCCCGCATTGATGCGCAGAAACAGACCGGGGGATCGACCGATTCCCCGGTTTTTGTTTGTCCCAATTCCAAGCGTTTTGAGCGGGGGAAGCGATGATAGATGATACTGTCAGGCGCCAGAAGAAGCGTGTTATACTGCCGAAAGTCAGCAGTTAGCGGTTAGCAATTAGCGGTGAACGAAAAGCGAATGTGAGAGCGTTTTAAGAGACTGTTAGGAACATAGGGGGGACTTGCTCCGTCCGCTGGGGCTATGTCACGGGCCCGCGGCGGGGATGCACTTCTCGCCCTTACCAGAAAACCCTGTTTCTTGCTGACTGCCCATCGCTGACCGCTAAGTGCTCGCTTTGCGGCGTGGTTCCTGCCGCCCGCACCTGCTATATTCCTGATTAGCTTTAGCTCTTAGCTGGCCGCTAACCGCTAAACGTTCAAAGCTTAAGAAGGAGTTTTTACCATTGGAAACGACATCGGTTGATGTCCTGGTCATCGGGGGTGGCGCGACCGGCGCAGCAGCCGCCTATGACCTGGCGCGTCGCGGCGTGAAGGTCCTGCTCGTGGAGCAGAACGACCTGACGACCGGGACGTCCGGGCGCTATCATGGGCTGCTGCACTCCGGCGGGCGCTACGTCGTGTCGGACTTTGATACGGCGGTCGAGTGCATCACCGAGAACAGGATCCTGCGGCGAATTGCGCCATTCGCCATTGAAGATACCGGCGGGATGTTCGTCGCGACCTCACAAGACCCCGCCGACTTCCCCGCCAAGTGGGCGCAGGCGTGCGCCAAAGCCGGGATCGCCGCCGAAAAGCTGACGCCGGAACAAGCGCGCGCTGCCGAGCCTGCTCTGACGCACGACATCGCGGCGGCCTATCGCGTGCCGGATGCCTCGTGTGACTCGTTCGACCTCAATCACGGATTCATCACCGCGGCGCGCACGTTTGGCGGCGACGCGTGGATTTACCAGAAGGTGACCGGTTTTCTGCGCGACGGCGATCAGGTCGTCGGGGCGGAGATGGTCGATACGCGCACCGGGGAACAGCGGCGCGTCCACGCGGCCTGCGTGCTGAACGCGACCGGTCCCTGGGCGGGCGTGGTCGCCGGGCTGCTGGGGCTAGACGTGATGATCCGGCTCGACCGTGGCGCGATGGTGGCGATGAACATCCGCTGGGTGAACACCGTGATCAACCGCCTGCGCCCGCCGTCAGATGGCGACATCCTGGTGCCAGTCGGGACGGTGTGCGTGCTAGGGACGACGTCGATCCGCACGGAAGACCCGGCGGACAAGCGCGTCGAGGTGTGGGAAGTCAGCAAGATACTGAACGAGGCGGATCCGGTGGTGCCGGGCATCCGCCACGGACGGGCGTTGCGCGCGTGGGCGGGGGTTCGCCCGCTCTACGAGCCGCCTGCCGAGTTGGCGCAGGCCGAGACGGGGCACGACGTCAGCCGCCGTTTCGCGGTGATCGACCACACCGAGCGCGACGGGCTGCGCGGCTTCGTGACGGTTGTCGGCGGTAAGCTCACGACCTGCCGCCTGATGGCGGAGCACGCGGTCGATGTCGTGTGCAAGCAGTTGGGCATCAGCGCCCGCTGCACCACCGCCGACGAGCCGCTGCCCGTACCCGAAGCCTCGCCACGCCACTATCACCGCCTGACGAAGCGCGTGGACCAGCAGGAGCACGGCGAGCTACCCGGCGCGCTGATCTGCGAGTGCGAGGTCGTCACGCAGCCGCAGCTTGAGGCGCACATTGCATCTTACGGCGACCAGCCAGTCGCGCTGGACGATCTGCGGCGGGACCTGCGGCTCGGCATGGGGCCGTGTCAGGCGGGGTTCTGCGGCTATCGCGCGGCGGGCATCTTGCAGCGGGTCCGCCAGACCACGCCCGAAGAAGCCACGCGCGCGCTTGGCGACTTTGTGAGCGAGCGTTTTCGCGGCGTGCGGCCGTTGCTCTACGGCCATCACGTGCGCCAGTTCGCGCTGGACGAGCTAATCTACCGGCGCACACTGGGCCTCGACACGCTGCTGAACCTGGACCAACCGCAAGCTGAGGAAGTGCGTGATGGCGCTGACTAACCCCCTATCGACCGGAACCTCATCCACCGCCGGGCGCGGCGAGGACATGGACGTTATCGTGATCGGCGCAGGGCTGGCCGGGCTGATGGCCGCCGTGCATGCCGTCAACGCCGGGGCGCGTGTCCGCCTGATCTCCCAGGGATGGGGCCAGCAGATGGTAACGCCCGGCTGGATCAGCGTGTGCGACCGCGCGGAAGACGATGTGATCGCCGAGGTGCGCGGCTATGCGGCGATGCATCCGGAGCATCCCTACGGCCGCGCGGGCGACGATGCGATGGTCGCCGGGCTGGAGAGCTTTCGCAGCGCGGCGGAAGCGGTTGGCCTGCCCTACGAGCAGCGCAAGAAGGACGGACACAACATGCGGCTGATCACGCTGCTCGGCGCGGTGCAGCGCGCGATGATCGCGCCGCGCGGGATCGCCGCCGGAGATCTGACCGACCTGCGCGGCCCGCTGCTGATCGTCGGGTTTGCGGGCTGGCGAGACTTCTACCCCGAGCTCACCGCCGGGAACCTGCGCCGCCAGGGGATCGACGCGCGCGCTATCGAGGTCGAGCTGCCCGATCAAAACCGCTGGTGGGATTACTGGCCGGGCGACTTGGCGCGGCTGTTCGACTCGGCGGGCTTCCGCGAGTCGATTGCGCGGCAGGTTGCGCCGCACGTTGGCGACGCGGAGCGTGTTGGCTTCCCCGCTGTGCTCGGCATGGACGACTATCCGGGCTCGCTCGACGACCTGAGCCAGAAGATCGGCCGCCCGGTGTTCGAGATCCCGACGCTTCCGGCCAGCACGGCGGGCGTGCGCCTCAGCGAGCGGCTGCGTCGCTGGCTGCTGCGGAAGGGCGCGCGTGTCCAGATCGGGCATCCCGTGTTACGTGGTGTGGTCGAGGAGCGGCGCTGCGTGGGCGTCGAGGTTGCGTCGCTCGGCCATCCGACGCTGTTCCGCGCCGACCGCTTCATCCTGGCGACAGGCGGCGTGTATAACGGCGGCATCCAGACCGACGAATCCGGCCGCGTGTGGGAGCCGCTGTTCGACCTGCCGGTGGTCATCCCCGAAGTGGAAACGCGCGCGGACTGGTATCACGACACGCTGCTGATCGAACGCGGCCACCCGATCCACCGGGAGACCGGCCTGCGCGTCAACACCGACCTGCAACCGCTGGACGCGTCGGGCGAGCCAGCCCTGGAGAATGTCTACGCGACCGGCCAACTGCTGGCCGGGTTCAATCCGCTGACGGATGGTTGCGCCGAGGGCATCGCCCTGGCGACCGCTTACAAAGCCGTCCACACTGCGCTGGAGCTGGACGCCTGATGAATGAGACAAATGTTGTGATGAGCGATCCTTCCTTCAGTCTGATTGAGGTCACGGCGTTTACCGCCGATCACTGTATCAAGTGCAATATCTGCACTTCCGCCTGCCCATACGCCAAGGTCACGCCGCTGTTCCCCGGTCCGAAGGTGGTCGGGCCGCAGTGGCAGCGACTGCGCGATCCCGACGCCGACTCGCCGGACCACTCGCTTGACTACTGCTCAGGCTGCGGGATCTGCACGCTGGTTTGCCCGCACGGCGTCAAAGTGATGGAGATCAACACGCAGGCGAAAGCCAAGATGGTCGAAACACACGGGCTGTCGCTCCGCAACTGGTTCCTGGCGCGCAACGAGCGCTGGGGCCGCTGGGGGACGCCCTTCGCGCCGCTGGCGAACTTCGCGCTGCGCAACCGGCTGGTGCGCTGGGCGGCGGAGAAGGTGATCGGCGTCTCGCGGCGCGCGCCGATGCCCGGCTGGGCGGGGTACACGTTTCGTGGCTGGTGGAAGAAGCAGCTTCGCAACCATCCGCGCCCGGAGCCGGTGTCCGACGCGGATCGGGTGGTGTACTTCCACGGCTGCTCGACCAACACCTACGAGCCGCACATTGGCAAGCTGGCGGTCGCCGTGCTGGAGCATATCGGCCTGCATGTGGAGATCCCGGAGCAAGGGTGTTGCGGCCTGCCTGCGCAGTCCAACGGGGATTTCAAGGGCGCGCGGCGCTATGCGCGCTATAACATCGAGCACCTGTCGGGCTACGCGCGGCGTGGCATCCCGATCGTCGGCACGTCGGCGAGCTGCATGACCGCTATCAAGGGCGACTATCAGCACGTGCTTGGCGTGGAAGACGAAGACGCCCTCGTGCTGGCCGAGCACACGTACGACTTCATGGAGTTCCTCTGGAAGCTGCACCAGGAAGGCCGCCTGCCGCTGGACTTCCGCCCGATCAACCGCGAGCTTCCCTATCACGCGCCGTGCCAGTTGAAGGCGCACGGTTTCGGGCGGCCCGCGATGGACGTGTTGTCGCTGATCCCCGGCCTGCGGCTGTGGGAGATCGACGCGGACTGCTGCGGGATAGCCGGGACGTACGGCTTCAAGGTGGAGAAGCGCGAGATCTCTGAGGCGGTCGGCTGGCCAATTGTGCAGCAGGTCCACGAGGCGAACGCCGATCTGGTCGTTTGCGACACGGAGACGTGCCGCTGGCAGATCCAGGCGCTGACCGGCGGCAAGTCGATCCACCCGGTCGAATTGCTGGCGGAAGCCTACGGCATCACGGTGGAGAACTATCGCCCGCCCGTCCAGGCGGAACGCCGCGCGCCCGCGCCATCGGGCTGGTGATACAGGGGGCAACTTCCAAGCGGTTAGCGTTGCGCAAGGCAAATGGCTAACCGCTTTTTTATTCTCTATGTAGAGACCGGTCGAGAAGAAGGGAGTCCCCATGCAGAGCCAGGCGCACGATTCTCTGGCGGCAGCGTCCGCCCGCAAGACCGCCGCTACACTCGGTTTTTACGTCGCCATCCTGACCGTCGCATTCACCATCAGCACCTTCGCGCTTGCAATCGTCACGCCGCCGCTGTCCGGTCCCTACTGCGCCGACGAGCCGTGCTTCGAATATCCTTACCTCGAGGACATCAGCGAGCGCTTTCCGCGCGATTATTACTGGATGTATCCGGCAATTGTGCTGACGTTGCTGTATCTGGCGCTGATGGTGTGCATCCACTACTTCGCGCCAGAGAGCCGCAGACCCGTCACCCACTTTGGAATGCTGCTGGCGGCGCTGGCGACCGGGATCATCGTGGTGGACTATTTCGTACAGGTGTCGGTGGTCCAGATCAGCCTCGAGGCGGGCGAAACGGACGGGATCGCGCTGCTGACGCAGTACAACCCGCACGGGCTGTTTATCGTGCTCGAAGACGTCGGCTATTTGCTGATGGGCGTGTCGTTCGCGTTCGCGGCTCCGGCGTTCACCGGTGTTGGTCGCCTGGAGCAGGTGTTGCGCGTGGTACTGATTCTCGGCACAGTGGCGGTGCTCGTCGCGCTGAGCGGCGTGGTGGTGATGTATGGCATTGAGCGCGAATACCGCTTCGAGGTGTTCGCGATCTCGATCGACTGGCTGGTGCTGGTGATCGCCGGGGCGCTGCTGGCTGCGATCTTCTGGCGGGCGAGAATGAGTGTCGCGCGAAGCAGCTAAAGGGCAGCGACAGAGTAGCGAAGAACAGCAAAAAAGCGGGGAGTGGCAGGGCAGCAGGGAGTTCACTCCCGATTGCCTGCGCCCTATTCCCCACTCCCTTTGCTTTTGGCTGGATTTTCATAACGGGCCGGTCGTCATATCCGTTTGACGAATCCCTGTTCCAGCAGGTAGTTCAGGATGGCGCGGGCATTTTCCTCGGCGGTGTTCGTCACGGAGTCGACGGTGATCTCGGCGTTGAGCGGCGGCTCGTACGGATCGTCGATGCCCGTGAACCCCTTGATTTCGCCGCGACGCGCCTTGGCATAAAGCCCTTTCGCGTCGCGAGCTTCACACACTTCGAGCGGGGCATCCACGAATACTTCTACGAATTTATCCGTTCCCACCATATTGCGAACCTCATTCCGGATCGCTCGGTAGGGGCTGATCGCGGCGCAGATCACAAGGCCGCCGTGCCGGACGATCTCGCTGGCAACAAAGCCGATGCGCCGGATGTTGGTGTCGCGGTCTTCTTTGTCGAACCCCAGACCCTTCGAAAGATGGGTGCGGACGACGTCGCCGTCGAGGACGGTGACCTGTCGCCCATGTTCCAGCAGCATCACCGTGAGTATTTCCGCCGTCGTGGACTTTCCCGCGCCGCTTAGCCCCGTAAACCAGATGCAGCAACCCTGGCGATAGCGCGGCGGGTAACTATCCGCCAGAATTTCGGCAACTTCCTTCCGGGTGAACCATTCGGGAAGGGCATTCCCGTTGCTCAAATAATCCTGGCGCACCTGCGTGCCGGAAAGGCTCCACGTTTTCACATGGGCCGGGATGCGAGAGACTTCCTCGTAGCGGTCCTGCTCGGGAACATACGACATGACGCGAAATGGTATGACCTTTACGCCGAGCTCGTCACTGTGGGCTGCGACAAGCTCCTGCGCGGCGTAAGGCTCGTAAAACGGGTTGCCCTGTGAATCCTTGCCGGGTCCGGCGTGATCGCGACCGACAATCAGGTGATTCGCGCCGTAGTTGCGGCGGATGAGCGCATGCCAGAGCGCTTCGCGAGGGCCGCCCATCCGCATCGCAAGCGGCAGCAGGGCCAGCAGCACGCGGTTAGGATCGTAGTATTTCTGCGTGAGCGCTTTATACGTGCGCACGCGGATGTAGTGATCGACGTCTCCGGGTTTTGTCATTCCGACCGAGGGGTGCAGCAGCAAGACGCCGTCCACTTCCTCGATCGCCCGCTTTGTCAGCTCTTCATGGATGCGGTGCATGGGGTTGCGCGTCTGGAACGCGACGATGTTGCGGTGCCCGAATTTTTCGAGGCGGGCGCGTGTCTCGGCAGGGGTGAGACGTAGCTCTCGAAAATCGTAGTAACGGGGCAGATCCAGCACGCGAAGCTGGCCCGAGATATTCAGCGGTCCCCACGTCTGCATCTCGGCCACTGTCGGATGATCGGTGCTCGTGGTTCCGAACACCTTTTGAGCGGCCTCTTGACAGTCCCACTCGTACAACTCCTCGATCTTCATAACGGCGAATAGCTCGTTCTTCAGGCCGCGCAACGCGATTTCCTGTCCCACACGGATATGCGTGTCGGGAAATACCGGCAGAGTCACGGGAATGGGGAACAAGTGCCCGTCGGCCAGGCGCATTTCGTCGAGGACTCGTTGGTAATCGAGCTGGCCCATAAAGCGCGTCAGCGGTGAAAAAGCGCCGACGGCGAGCAACTCGAGGTCGCAAATCTGGCGCTGCGTCAATTGCAGCGACGGCAGGTGATTAGCATATTCCCGCAATTCGTTGCGCTCATCTGGAGGAACGCACAGGTCAACCAGTTGCCCACCGTATGGCGGGATGAGGATCGAATCTGTCGTCATGGAACGAGCTCCTTTCGGTCGTCTGCTAGCCATGATGAATTGTCCCTGTAAGGTGCGATGGTTCCCTTCCTCACCAGGCTGAGCCTCAATGTTCGATGTCTGGTCCTATGTGAGAAGTCCCTTTTCGGAGCTTCATGACGTAGCCAAGAGGAGCGGTGGTAAGCAGCAGGCCAACGAGCAGCACGAGATCGACGATCGTCGATACCAGCCTGTGGGCGACCGCCGTTGCCGTCGCCACAGGGCCTGTCAGCAGCGGTGTGAGCAGCAGCACCAGCGTTCCCTCACGGACGCCCAGCCCTGACGGCACAATCACCACCAGGAAACCGAGCAACCAGGCGGCGTTCCAGGCAACGCTGGCCGAAATTGCGTCAGAAAGCGGCAGGTCCACTAAAGCCTGGATGTAAAGGACAAACGACAGCATCATCACTGCGCGAAACACACAATATGTGGCAAGCAGAAAAGCGAGCATACGAAAGGACGTGAGACGGCTCACGGAAACCGTGTCGCCAACACGACGCCAGTGCAAAATGCGTTGCAGCGCATATCGAAGCACCGGCGCGCCCCACACGACGCCGCTTAAAAGCAGCGCCAGGGCGACCAGATCCGTCCGAAAAGGTAGGTCGGGTAACAGAGTGGGGAGCAGCGGGACCGCGAAAATCAGCGAAACCCAGACGATCATCAACATATCCAGAATATAGGTGACGATGAACACAGTGCCGGACAACTGCAGTTGCCGGCTTGACGCGGTCAGCGTCACCAACGGCCATACCCCACCGGGAACGTATTTAGCTAATAGCGAGTAGAGGTAGATACGGATGCCCGCCGAATACGGCAGCGCGGCGCCGAGGCGCTGCACGATCCAGGTCCAGAGCACGCCGTGAAAAACGAGACTTCCGGCGGCGATCAGCATACTGGCGATTAAGAGGCCGGGCCGGAACTGCCAGTCATAGGCGGCCACTTGCTCCCACCGCGCAAGCAGCGAGGCAATGAGAAATACCAGCAGCA
>CBINGT010000025.1:0-15563 GCA_966250245.1 uncultured Anaerolineae bacterium | reverse complement strand
GTTAGTGGCTAGCGATTAGCGAAAAGCAAGAGCTGGCGGATGGAAATTCTATACTACGGGTCGAGCTTGCTCGGCCCGTGTTTTTTGATGGCTGTCTGGGTATCAGTGGGCAAAAACAAGCCTCGCTCTCAACAAAAAACGCCCGATCTCCGGGCTGTGTTTTTGCTAACCGCTAACTGCTGCTATACAAAAAGGGCGGGCAGGGATCACCCAATCCCTGCCCTACAACCGTACCACCTATCCACCGGAGGGACTTGCAGGCTTGCGCCTATGGCACGGAGTGCCACCAAAAGGTGTTAGTTCTTGACGCTGCTGAGCAGCTTATCCATCTCCCCTCGCAGCGCCCGGTATTGCTCTTCAAGCGCCTTGACCGTATCCTTGAGCGCCTCGTCGGCCATTTCGCGCCCGGAATCCAGGCTGCTGCCCAGCTCCTTGCTCAGGCTTCTACGCGTCTTCTTGCCCTCTCTACTGAGCATCTTGCGCGTTTTCTTGCCTTCGCGCGGCGCGTACAACAGAGCGATTACCGCTCCGATTGCCAGCCCGAGCATGAGAACGACGATTGCTCCGGCGCCCTGTTGTTTTCTGGCGCGTTCGGCGGCTTCTTCGCTGTAGTAGGTGCGACTGGCCATCGGGTGTGCTCCTCTTGCCGACGAGTGATGTGGTCAAGTGTCATTAATGATAGCCAGCGCGCAAGCGGCGTGGTAGCGCCAGGTGGCGGATATTTCGATAGGTGAAGTGGGTGATGTGACTGCGCGGGGCGCGCTATGGGGCGGCCGGATCGTGCGTGAACGCGCCACCGATTAGGTAAATCACCTCGCGATCGGGGAATTGCGCGCGCAAAATGGCCTCGCGGGAGCGATCCGTGTCGCGCGCCAGCACGATCTCTGTATCGCGGAACGGGCCCGTCACCGCCATGAGGGTCGCAAGGTCGCGCCAGTGGTGCTCGCCCTGCGCGATGACCAGAACCGGGCGATTGGGGTCTTGCCGGGCGGCCTCGAGCGCGCGAAGCTGCGCCTGCCCGATCCGTCCGTAACTGCGCAGGGGCGCCATCCGCGCCGGGCTGTAGACGGCCAGCGCATAGAGCGCCAGCGCGGCAACTATGGCGTACATGACCCATCCAACGTGCGTGGCTCCTCGACGTCGCGCCCACACGTCGATCCGCCGGGCGAGGGCCGCGATCCCCGCCGCGCTGATCAGCGCCGCCGCGCCGATCCCCTCGGCGTAATAGCGCGCGCTGTAGAGCGATCCCCCGATCCAGTACGCCAGATAGACCGCGATAATGCTCAGCGGCAACGCGGCCAGCAGCCAGGTCCAGCGGCGACGAGCGGTTAGCAGCAGGCCGACCGGCAACATCACCCAACTGTAGCCCCGGCTGGAGACGAGGCAAGCGTCCTCTTCGACTGTCAGACCGTCTTCCGCCGGAAGCGCCCAGCCGAACAGGTCCCGCGCGGCGCACTCAAGGTCGGTCTTGGTGTGACGCCAGCCGTTCTTGAGGGTGTGGCCTTCAGCGCGGCGGCCGTGCCCGGGACCGAACCCCACACGATCGTAGTCCCACACGAAGCGATAGAGGTTCGTGTCTTTATCGCCGCGCACGAAACGGACCAGGTAGCCGCCAAACGGTTCGCCGGGGCGGCCGGTTGCCTTGTGGTTGAACGCGGGCCACGCCAGGGAGATCGCGCTCGCCACCACGCTCAGCACGACCAGCGGCCCCAGCACCGCGCCGAACGTATCCGGCGCCCGAAACCCGGCCCACAACACGCGTCCTACGCTGTACAGCACGTAGGGCGCGGCGATCCCGACGGCGGTCAGCGGGCGCGTGATGACCAGCATGCCAAGCGCCAGGCCGCCGATCGCGCCCCACGCCACGCGATACCGCCGCCGTTCGACGCGCCACAACGCATAGACGAACAGCGTCGTGAAAAACAGCCCGGCGGTGTGGCTCATCAGTGATCCGGCCAGCAGCAGCGCGGCAGGGCTGGTCGCCACCAGCAGCGCGGCGACACTCCCGGTCGCCCGGTCGTAGATCGCGCTGCCGAGCCGGTAGATCAGCGCGACGGTCAGCATCATCAGCCACGCGTTGACCAGCCACGGCTGGTTGAGGCCGGTCCCCACGGCGAGCAACGCAGGCCAGCCGGGCGTGTACTTGCCGAAGCGATGCCCCTGGTAGTTGATCAGGAACGGCTGCCAGAAGGCGGCGGCAGGCTGCGGGGTCTCGATCGTGACCTGGCCGCGCTCGAAAATGCGCGCTTGAAAGAGGTAGGCGAACTCGTCTTCGAGGTGCGGCAGGCGCTCGAAGACGGCGCGGCTGACGACCGCGGTCGCGGCAAAGGCCAGATAGACGCACAACAGGGCAATCACGGCGGAGCGTTTCATACGGCGGATTATACGCCCACGGCGCGGGTTTGCGTAGGATGGCGTGACCGGCGTGCTTTACAAGCAGACACGCGCGCGTTACACTGCGGATCGTGCCCGACGCGAGCGTTACCTTGCGCTCTGTCGTGTCTATTCCACAGCCGCATCCCTCGCGTTGGCGAATGGGTCTGCTCGGGAGTTTCCTCTCTGCGTCCATGCTACTCCCCGGTGTTTGGGTCAGGGAAGGATCGGCACATGAGATCCGCTGTTTATGATCGCCTGGAACAGCTCCTTCAGGCGGAAATCCGCAAGCGTTACATCTATTCCGTTCTGCTGGGCGTCCAATCGCAAGACGGCCGGATCGATTTTCGCGGCGCGGCGGGCGCGGCCACGGTAGACAGCCCCTACCTCATCGCGAGCATCACCAAGATGGTTACGGCTGCCACGCTGATGCAGCTTGTGGACGAGCGGCAGATCGACCTCGATGCGCCAGTCACGGACTATCTCGCGCCCGACCTGCTGGACGGTATTCACGTCTACAAGGGTGTGGACTACAGCCACCAGCTTAAGGTCTATCAGCTTGTGCACCAGACGTCCGGGCTGCCACATTATTACGAAGACAAGCCAAAGAACGGCGTCAGCCTGTCGAGCGAGATCAAGCGCGGCCGGGATCGCGCGCTCGATCTGGCGGATATGCTGGCGATCACGCGTAGTCTGTCGCCAAAGTTCGCGCCGGATGCGAACGGCGGGCGCAAGTCGCATTACTCGGATATGAACTACCAACTGCTCGGCGAAATCATCGAAACAGTCACCGGAAAACCGATCGGGGAGAACTTCCAGACGCGGGTTTTCGATCCCCTGGGGTTGGAGCAGACCTATCTCTACGACTGCCGGACGCCCCGCGACGGGCCGCCGCCGCTGCCGGTGTACTACCGCGATCAGGCGTTGAACATTCCCCTGTTTGCCTCGTCGGACAAGGCGGCGGGCGGCGTCGTCTCTACCCTGTCGGATAGCCTGCGCTTCCTACGCGCCTACTTCGACGGCGCTCTGTTCGATCGCAAGCACTTCGCGCGGATGATGGCCCGGTGGAACACCATCATTCCCCCGGTGATCAAGTACGGATACGGGCTGATGCGTTTCCAGGTGCCGCGCGCGATGAACCTGTTCCGCTACTCGCCGGAGCTGATCGGTCACTCAGGCTCGATCGGCTCGTTTGCGTTCTACGTGCCGAAAGAAGGGCTTTATCTGGTCGGAACCTTCAACCAGGCGGACAAGCCGAGCCGCCCCTTCCAGTTCATGCTCAGGACGATCAACGCGATCCTTAAAGCCGGTTGACTTTGCCCGGTCCGTCTGTTACCATTGCAGCAACATCACGCCATATGTGAAAGGCTGTGACGGAGAGGAGTAGGCGCAAACACTGCTCCCAGGGAGTTGGGGCCACCGACTGAAAGCCCCGACGAGTAAGCCTGCGCTGAAGTTCGCTCCCGAGCCGACGGGTGAACGCCTCACCAGGGGCCTGTAGTCCGCTCCGCCTGCCCAGCGTTACCAGGGCAGCCCATCGCCGCTACAGAGCCGCGGTGGGTCAGAGTGAGCTGTGCGTGGCGCCAGATGGCGCGGCGCGCGGCTAAACAGGGTGGTACCACGGGAACTCGCGTCTCGTCCCTGATCCGGAAGGACAGGCGACGAGATTTTTATTTTCGCGGCTGATAGCACCAGAGATCGGCGGCCTGCGCCGCCGGGTAGAATGGGCAAGAGGGAGTCTATGCTGGAACAACTCGAATCGACCTATCAGCAAGCGCTGGCCGAGCTCAACAACGTGCGCGACAGTAGCTCGCTTGCGGAGTGGGAGCGGCGCTACCTCGGCAAGAAGGGCTCGATCACGCTGGCGCTGCGCTCCACCGGGCAGCTTCCGCCGGAGCAGCGCGCCGAGTTCGGCAAGCGCGCGAATGCGATCAAGAACGAGCTGACGAGCGCGTTTTCCGAGCGCGAAGAACTCGTCCGCCAGCAAGAGCTGGCTCGCACGCTCGAAGAGGGTGAGATCGACGTGACGCTGCCGGGGCGGCCGGTGCCGCTGGGCGGGCTGCACCCCACCACGCAGACGCTACGCCAGATCGCCGCGATCTGGGCTGAGATGGGCTTCCAGGTCTATCGCAGCCCGGACGTCGAGACGGACGAGTACAACTTCACGCTGCTCAACATTCCGCCGCACCATCCCGCGCGCGATATGTGGGACACGTTCCACACTACCACGCCGGGCGTGATCCTGCGGACGCACACCAGCCCCGGCCAGATTCGCGCGATGCGCGAGCTAGGCGAAAATGGGACTCGACCAGTGCGCGTGATCCTGCCGGGGATGTGCTATCGCTACGAGCAGATTTCGGCGCGCAGCGAGATCCAGTTCAACCAGGTGGAAGGGCTGGCGGTCGGGCGCAACATCCGCCTGACGGACCTCAAGGGCACGATTGCGGAGTTCGCGCGGCGGCTGTTCGGGCCGGATAAGCGCGTGCGCTTCCGTGGTTCGTATTTCCCCTTCACCGAGCCGAGCATGGAAGTCGACGTTGAGTGTATTCTATGTGGCGGGCACGGCTGCCAGGTGTGCAAGTACACCGGCTGGCTGGAGATCGCCGGGTGCGGGATGGTGCATCCGGTCGTGCTGGAAAACGGCGGCTATGACCCGACCGAGTGGAGCGGCTTCGCCTTCGGGCTAGGGCCGGAGCGCATGACCATGCAGATGCACGGCATCGGGGATATCCGCTACTTCTGGGCGAACGATCTGCGCTTCCTGGAGCAGTTCTAAGGGGCGCTATGATTGGCGCGCCAGGAATTCCGCGCCCGGCGTAGGGGCGGAGCTTGCTCCGCCCGCGATTGCCTGAGGTGGTTTGAGAGCGGGTGCAGCTTGCTGCACCCCTACGAAAGAAACCACTGTGTCCGCAATTGATCGCGTCGGAATGTGTGGCACGTTTTTCAACGTGGTGCGCCAGCGGCGCACAGGAGAACAAAATGTTACTGAACCTGAAGACCGTGTACGAGCCGGAGACGCTCGACGAAACGTTGCGGCGCCTGGCCGAGCCGGGCGTTTACCCGCTGTATGGCGGCGTCGCGCTGCAGCGGTCGGGTAATCCTGCGGTCGAAGCGGCGGTCAAGCTGGATCGCCTGGGGCTGGATCGCGTTGAGGAAGCGGACGAGGCGGTGAGCTTCGGGAGCATGCTCTCGCTGGAACAGGTCCGCCAGGCGTGCCTTGAGCGCGGGACCGCCACGCCGACCCTGCGCGCGCTAGCCGATACGCTCCGCGCGGACCAGCCCGAAACGCTGCGCCACACCATGACCCTCGGCGACCTGCTGGTGGAGCGCGATCCGCAGTCGTTGACCCTGGCGCTGCTGCTGGCGCTCGGCGCGACCGTCCGCCGGCTCGATCAGGCGATGCACCTGACCGTCGCGTCGTGGCTGTCCGCCGAGGAAGATCTCGCACGGTGCCTGATCGCGGATGTCAGCGTACCGCTGGGCGAGACGCAGGCGGGTGTCGGCATTGAGAAGGTATCGCGCACGCCCGCCGACGCGCCGATTGTGGCGGCGGTGGCGTACGTCGAAATGAGCGACGACGACCGTCCCGCATATAGCTCGCTGGCGCTGGTAGGCGTGGCGGATCGGGCAGTGCGTCAGGATGGCGTGGCGCGTGCGCTGGACGAAACGGGCGACGTGGAACGGGCGCTCGAAGCGCTGGCGGTCGATCCCCCGAGCGACCATTGGGGGAGCGCTGAATACCGCGCGGAGATGGCGCGGGTCACGGCGCGGCGCGCGCTGATAGCCGCGATGGCGCAGGCGCGCACGGCATAGCGATTGATATGGGGACTTTGGTTGAGTACCCCCCATCCTTCCGACCTGCGGTCGGCTTTCCTTCCCCCAGAACGAGGGAAGGAAGAAAAAACTGAGCGTCTCCCCTTCCCTCCTTGTGGGGGAAGGGGCCGGGGGATGGGGGGCTTTCTCAGGTGCGAACTAAGCAAACGAGGTAAGTCCTGCCGTGGCAGGAACAAGGGAATCAGATGACTGTTGAGAGTGAACACGAACTGCGCGGCTTGCTGCGAATTGGGCAGATTTGTGCGCTGACGCTGGAGCACATGCTCAAGCACGTCGAGCCAGGAATGACGACCGCCCAGCTTGACGCGATCGGCGCGGCGTTTCTGAAGTCGCATGGCGCCCGGTCCGCCCCGATTCTGGCGTACCGCTTTCCGGGGCACACGTGCATCAGCATCAACGACGAAGCGGCGCATGGCATTCCCGGCAAGCGCGTGATCCAGCCTGGCGACGTGATCAACATCGACGTGTCGGCGGAACTGGAAGGCTTCTGGGCGGACACGGCAGCGAGCGCGCTGGTCCCGCCGGTCAAGCCGGAGCACGAACGACTGCTGAACACTGCGCGCATGGCCCGCGACCGCGCGATCGAGGAAGCGCGCGAGGGGCGTCCGTTGAACGTGATCGGGCGCACCGTCGAGAAGGTGGCGCGCGCGGCGGGCTATCACATCATTATGGAACTGACCGGGCACGGCGTCGGGCGGCATATTCACGAGCCGCCAACCGTCCACAACATCTACCTCAAGCGGCTGCGTACGAAGCTCGAGCCCGGTATGGTCATCACGATTGAACCCTTCCTGACGCCGGGCATCGGGCACGTGTATACAGAGCGCAACGGCTGGACGCTCCGCACGCGGGATGGAGCCATCCCGGCGCAGTTCGAGCATACGGTCGTGATCGACGGCGACAAGCCGATTATCGTGACGGCGGCCTGATCGCGGCTCGCAGGAACGACACAGGAGAAGTGAAGGTCGATGAAAGTACCGCTTTCGTGGCTGAAAGAATATGTGGATATCAACGTCCCGGTTGAGGTGCTGGCCGAGCGGCTGACCCTCGCCGGGCTGGAAGTCACGGGGATCGAATACATCGGCATCCCGCAGGGCGAGCCGGTTGCCGGGCTGGCGCTGCCGCCGTCTGACCATCTGGTGTGGGACCGCGAGAAGATCGTTCTCGGCGCGATCCGCGAGGTGAAGTCGCACCCCAACGCGGACCGGCTTGTGCTGGCGATGGTCGATTACGGCGGAGACGAGCTGGAACAGTGCGTCACCGGCGCGCCGAACCTGTTCGAGTACAAAGACAAGGGACCGCTCGATCCGCCGCTGCTGTCGCCGTTCGCGCATGAGGGCGCAGAAGTGATCGACGGGCACGGCGAGGGCGGCGCGCGCATGATCCTCAAAGAGCGCGCCCTGCGCGGCATCCCGAACCGCAGCATGGTCATGTCGGAAAAGGAGCTTGGCCTCTCCGACGACCACGAAGGCATCATGTTGCTGGAGTGGGAGTCGTACGGGCATTTCTCGCCGGGCACGCCGCTTCAGGACGTGCTGGGCGACGCCGTGCTCGAGATCGACATGCTGCCGAATATCGCGCGCGCCTACAGCATTGTGGGTGTGGCGCGCGAGGTCGCCGCGCTGACCGGCGCGCCGCTGCGCTATCCGCCGCTGGATGTGGTCGCGGAAGGGGAGCCGATCGAGGGGCAGGTGCGGATTGAGATCCGCGAGCCAGAGCTCAACCCGCGCTTCACGCTGGCGCTGATCCGCGACGTCGAGATCAAGCCCTCGCCCCAATGGATGCAGCGCCGCCTGAAGCTGGCCGGGATGCGCCCGATCAACAACATGGTGGACGCGACCAATTACGTCATGCTGGAGCTGGGCCAGCCGTTGCACGCGTTCGACTATGACGTGCTGGTCGAGCGCGCGGGTGGCGACGCGCCGACCATCATCACCCGCCTGCCCGAGCCGGGCGAGCGCCTCACCACCCTGGACGGCGTCGATCACAAGCTGGACGAGTTCAATATCCTCGTGGCCGACACGCAGGGCGCGCTGAGCATCGGCGGCATCATGGGCGGCCTGGAGAGCGAGGTTCGCGACGGGACCGAGGGCGTGCTCGACGCGACCGGCATCTCGCTGGACGAGGACGAGGAGCGCGAGCGCCTGCCGCACGGCAAGGCGTCGGCGCGCGGACCGGTGACACAGAACGTGCTGCTCGAGGCGGCAGCGTGGAACTTCATCAACATCCGCCGCACGATGCAAAGCCAGAAGATCACGTCCGAGGCGGGGATGCGCTTCAGCCGGGGCGTGCATCCGGCAATGGCGGAGCGCGGCTTGCGGCGCTGCATCGAGCTGATGCGCCAGATCGGCGGCGGTACGATCGCACGCGGGATCATTGACAACTATCCGCTGCCCGCGCCGGTCGTCGAGGTCGATCTGCCGGTCAGCGAGGTGGAGCGGCTGCTCGGCTTCTCCATTCCGACCGACGAGATCGTGCGGATTCTGCGCGCGTTGGAGTTCACGGTTGAGGAGCGCGGCGACGTGCTGCACGTCACCGTGCCCGATCACCGGTTGGATATCGGCACGGGGCTGTCGGGCCGCTCGGACCTGATCGAGGAGATCGCGCGCGTCTACGGTTACGACCGTCTGCCGCTGACGGTCATCCGCGACGAGCTTCCGGCGCAGCGGTCGAACATCCCACTGGAGCGCGAAGAAGCGGCGCGCGACGTGCTGGCGAAGGCCGGGTTCCGCGAGATCGTCACCTATCGGCTGACGACGCCGCAGCAAGAAGCCCGCCTGACGCCCGAGGGACAGCCCTCAAGCTGGCCGCAGGTCCCGTACATCACGCTCGCCAACCCGATCTCCGCCGACAAGGTCGCCATGCGCCACACGCTGCTGGCGGGGATGCTCCAGGTCGCGGCGTCGAACGCGCGCCACACGGACCGCCAGCGCCTGTTCGAGATCGGCCGCGTGTATCTGCCGGTTGCGGGCGAGCAATTGCCCGCCGAGCCAACGCACATCGGCCTGCTGATGATGGGCCCGCGCGATCTGCCGAACTGGCAGGGCGATGCGCGGCGTGCTTCGGTGGACTTCTTCGATCTCAAGGGCGCGGTCGAGGCGCTGATTAAGGACCTGCGGATCGCCGGAAAGGTCAGCTATCGCCCGGTGGAGCACAGCACCTTCCACCCCGGCCGCGTGGCGGAGCTGGTGATCGACAAGCGCACGGTCGGCGTGCTGGGCGAGGTGCATCCGCTGGTGCGGCAGGCGTTCGGCCTGGGGCTGGACCTCGAAAAGCCGGTGCTGGCGGCGGAGCTGGACCTCGACGCGCTGGTGGCGAATGTGCCCATGCTGCGCAACATCGAGCCGGTGCCAACGCAGCCCGCCGTTTACCAGGATATCGCGCTGGTGGTCGACCGCAGCGTTTCAGCAGCGGACCTCGAAGCGGTGATCCGTGAGGCGGGCGGCGACCTGCTGGAAGACGTGCGGCTGTTCGACGTGTACGAGGGCGAGTCGATCCCGGCGGGCAAGAAGAGCCTGGCGTATAGCCTGACCTATCGCGCGCCGGACCGCACGCTGACCGATAAGGAAGTCGCCAAGGCGCACAGCCGGATCGCACGCGCGGCGGAGAAACGCCTCGGCGCGACGCTGCGCGCGTAAGCGAGAAGCAACAGCGAAGAACAGCAAAGAACAGCTAAAAGCAGCGAGGTCCAGCTACCGGCCTCGCTGCTCTTTGTTTTTTAGCTAACCGCTAATCGCTAACTGCTAACCGCTACATTTGCTGGCGTCGGAGCAGCGCCATCAGCCCGATCCAGCCGAGCGCCACCATCCCGACCAGCACCATGATCCCGCCGATTAGGTATGGCTGCGTGTTGGTGTTGCCGGTGACCGCAGCGGACCGCACAGGGATGTGCGTCAGCATTACGGTCGGTGTGGGCGGGATAGGCGTCGGCGAAAGGGCCTGCGGCTGCGCCAGCGCGACCGGCGTGCCCGTTTCGGCGCTCAGCGGCGCGTCGGGCGTCGCGGTCGCCGCTTCAAGCGGGGCAAGCGACGGCGTTACGTCAGTTGGCACGTCGGCGGGTGTTTCGACCGGCGTCACATCCGAGGTCGGAGCCTCGGCAAAGTCTTCGGCGGGCGGCTGATCCGACAGCGGCGCGGCCTCGGCTGTCTCGTCCGTGGGAAGCGCATCGGCTGGGGTTTCCGGCGCGGGCGTTATCTCACCCTCGGCGGGCGAGGGCGTCGCTTCGTCTACGGGCGGCGTCTCGGGGCTGGGCACGATGATCGGGCCGCTCTGGAAGCTCGGCGTCGCTTCTGGCTCGACTGGCTCGGTCGCGACCGCTTCGCCCGGCGCCTCAGGCGTCAGAGCTGGCTCGGCGGGTTCTGGCGTTCCGGTCGGCGTCGGAGTCAGCCCTTCGGTCGGAATTTCCGTCGGGGTGGCGGTCGGATCGGGCTGGCGGATCAGGATTTCGTCGCCGGGGTAGACCACCGCCGGGCGCTGCATGCCGTTGAGTTCAAGCAGTTCGTCGAGCGTCAGCCCGTAGAGCGCGGCGATTGTCCAGGCCGTTTCGCCTTCCCGAACGCGATGCGTCAGCGGCGGGGTCGGCGTGGGCGGCGGCGCCATACCGGGCGGCAGGTGGAGCATCAACTCGTCGCCAGGATGGACAACCTGCCCGCGCTGGATGCCGTTGATCAGCATGAGCTCGTCCAGGTTAAGGTTGTACATCGCCGCGATGTCCCACAGCGTTTGGCCTTCCTGGACAATATGGTTCATCGGCGGGGTAGGAGTGGGCGGCGGCGCCATGCCCGGCCCCAACTGGACTAGGATCTCGTCGCCCGGCCGCACGACCATGCTCGGCCCCAAGTTATTCAGCGCGCGGAGCTCGCCCAGGTCCACGCCGTACACCATCGCCAGATCCCACACCGTCTGGCCCTGCTGGACCACGTGCACGACCGAGCCATCTTCGCGTGGCTCAGCCCGCACCACCGGCACCGCGACCGGACCGACGTCCTCTTCTTCTTCCGCAGCCGCGCCACTATTTCCACCGCTGCCAGAGCTGGCTGCGGGACGCGCGGTCACCGGACGGCCGACGAGCAGCACGTACACGACCGCTCGCTCCCCGGACGCGACGCCGACGCCAACGTGCTCATGCGGCGTGGCGAGCATTCCGCGCAGGTGGATCGGGCTGCCGATCCACCAGTCGACTGCGCCCTGCGGAGACATCCCGCCCCCGCCGACGTAGTTCTCCAGCACGAAGCCCTGGTATCCGGCGGCGGTGGCGCGGTCCTGCGGGGACGAGCCGCCTTCGCCGGTGTGGCCCCAATTGCCGCTGGAAATAATCCAGTTCGCCTGCATCTGCGCGGCAGCGTTGAGCGATGGGTGGGGGGTCAGCCCAGGCAAGCCATAAGACGCGCGTAGCCCGTTGACCAGCGCGATCACCTGCGAGCCGGGATCTTGAGCGCCAGCGGGAGGGATGGGAGCCGCCAGCCCGAACAGGAGAATCAGTGTTACAACTACCAGTACACGTCGCATGATTGCGTGACTATAGCGCGACCTTTTCCGCGCCACAATAAATCAAGGAGTGACTATGGTCCTACTGCGCGGCAGGCGCAGGCGTGACGGCCGCACCTGCGGGCGGCACGCGGGCGACCAGCCACTCCACAATGCGGGCGATCAGGTCTGGCTGGGCAGCGAACATTTGCGTGCCGTGCCCGGCAGCAGAAAAGACGATCAACTGGTGGTCGCTGGATGTGGCTAGACTGTCGAGCATGACGCTGTCGGCGGGGTTGTTGCCGTCAGCCTCGCTGGCGGCGATCAGCAGCGGTCGCCTGCCCAGACGCGGCATCGCCCCGGCTGTCGCAATCCCGTGATAGTCCAGCCCTGGGCTGAGCAACACCGCCGCCGCGCACCCGACAAGGTCCGCGCACGCGTTGAGCGCGATGTTCGCCCCCACGCTGGCGCCGACGATCGCGATCTGCGACGGATCGACGCTCGGTATTTCGCTGAGCAGGCTGAGCGCGGCGTGCGCATCGGTGAGCATCTGCCCCCAATCCGCCTGTCCACCAGAGCCGCCATGCCCGCGCAGGTCGAACGTCATCACGGCGTATCCGGCGGCGCGCAGAGGCTCGACCAGCGGATCCCAGTCCTGCTGGCTCCCACCCGCCTGGTGAATCAGCAGCACGGCGGGCGCGGGGCGGCGGCTGGGTGCGTAGTAGCGGGCCAGCAGCGGCGTCCCATCCGGCGCGCTGATGGTCATCGGCAGCATCGACTCGGTCGGCGCGGGCGTGGCCGTTTCCGGCTCTTGCGAGGGCTGGCCCTCGGCGGCCAGAGCGGCCTGCGTCGGGTTGCTGGCGCCAATCACCATGCCCCCTTCGCCGTCGCCTTCCGGCAACACTGGCGCGACGGTCGGGCTGGGCGGCACGGTCGGGGGGAGGGTCGGCCACTCGAAGGTGGCGGTCGGCTCTTGGGCGGGCGCTGGGTCGCAAGCGGCCAGCACTCCGATGAGCGCGACCAGCGCGACCAGACGGCGAGCGGCGGTCATGCGGTCTCCCCCGCGCGTTTCTCGGCCACCAGGATCATGCGTGGGGCGCCGCTCTCGAACGGGCCCTGATCGTAATCGCCATACATTTCCAACAACCTCAATCCGGCGACGTGAAGCAACAGCTCCGCCTCAGCCGGGAACACATAGCGCAGCACCAGCGGCGCCATCGTCCGGCGGACGGTGCCATCTTCGCCAAGCTCGTCGTAAATCCACGTGATGTTCAGGCGCTGTGTGGCGCGATCGATGGCGCTGACCGACTGTTGCATGACCTGACGCCTGCTCTCCGGCTCGAAAAACGTGCGCTCCAGCACCATCAGTCCGTCCTCATCCTGCGAGCCGTAAGCGTCGGTCGCGTTCGGCAGGTCGATTACCAGCAGGCCGTCGTCTTCCAGACGGTCACGGCAGGCTTCGAGCACCGCGAGCTGGTCTTCCTGCTCGATGAAGTGCATGAAAGTGTTGAACGGGATCGCGATCAGCTTGAACCGCTCACGCACTGGCATATCGCGGGCATCTGCCTGGACGACCGTCACGCGCCCGCGCAGGGATGGCTCGCGGTCGAGGTGGCCTTCGATGCGCGCCAGCATCGGCGCGGAGAGGTCGATGCCCGTCACGCGGCAGCCCATCCGCGCCAGCGCCAGCAGGAGTCGTCCAGTCCCGCAGCCGACGACCAGCGCGCTCCCGCGGCCGAGGTTGTCGAGCAGCGATTCGTAGAGCGGCAGGTCCTCGTCGTACGTCGCATTCTCGGCGTCGTAGAAGCGGGCGATGGTGTCGTAAAAGCGAATGTTTGGCTGCATGCGTCCGGCCATCCTCCCAGGCGTTTGCCCGGTCTGCAAAAGGCGGGGCGCAGTGTAGCCCAGACCGCGCGAATCACCAAATTGAGGGGCCTGGGTGATTGACTCCAGGGGCATTTTTATGCTACAATCGTAGTATAATTGCGCAATTACGCAATAAAGCAATATTGCGCTCGAGTGTGATTGCGAAAGGCTCATGATGCGCCAGGAAACCTCGTCAACCCACTCGCTTCTTGAAACGGATCCGTACAACTCTGTGCGCTGCTCCGCCCAGGTGCTGGTTGTCGACCGCCACAATGGCCCTGCCAGCGTCCTGATGGATACCCTCAGTCGCCTGCTGGATGGCGACCTCTCGCTGACGGAAGTGGACCGCCGCTTCGACGCGTTGCAAGTGCTCGATTGCTTCTGCTTTGACCTGGTAGTGATCGGCGTTGATAACAATCGCCTGGTAGAATTGACGCTGCTGTCGGAGATTACGCAGATGCGGCCGGAAGTGCCGGTGCTGGTCGTCGGCACGGAGATCCCGCGCTTTTTCTCGCAGTACGCGCGGCACTACGGCGCGTGCGAGGTGCTGAACCTTCCACGTCGGGCATCGGAGCTTCGCAGCACAGTGGCCCGTATCAATCGCTATATCGTCGGCGACGAGCTCGTCTGCGCCGGCTGAGCCGCCGGGCAGCGAGGCGTCGGGGATCGTCTCGCGGATTGAGCAATCGTTCCTGCGGCAGGCGGAAGCACGGGGCCGCCACCGCAGCCTGAAGCATAAACCATCGCCAACTAGCGTATCGCTTGACGCGGGGCGCCCCGTCAAGCGGGCCGGAGTAGCTAGCCGGCTCTCTTCCCACCTCGACAACAGAACAACAACAGAAAAAACAGGTGCAGCAATGCCACTCCAAGTCATCGAAGCGGTCGATCCGCTCACCAACCTGATCCGCCTGAAGATGTCGCCGATCTACGAGCTGGTCATCAGCTTGCGCGCGCTGCTGCACCCCGCGCGGCGAGACAGCGAATGGGCACAGCATGCGCGGGAAACGCTCGAACCGGCTTTCTGGACCGAGCTGAGCGCGGTCTACGAGCCGTATGCGAAGGGCGGGCTGTTCTTCGAGCTGGCGGTCGACTATCCCGATGACGAGGACGTGCCGGGCTTTCTGGAGTACGTGCGCGAAATGGACCCCGTCCGTTTCGTGTTTTATCTGGTCGGGCGCGTGGTGACGGTCGAGCGGCTGGCGGAGACGCGCCTCGACCCGCGCGAGATCGAGGTGGCGCTCAACGAGGTGCGGAACCTGTGCCATTGTCTGTGCCAGGACAACGTTTCGCTGGATCCGATTCTGGCGGATGTCCCGGCGTTTCAAGAGCGGCTGGTCCGGCTGTGGCGCTGGTATTGGGAAGGGTTTTTCTGCAACGAGGTTGAGGTGCTGCGCCGCCATTGGGAAAGCGGTTTGCGGGATAAGGCGGGCATCCTCTCACGCGCGGGCGGGCAGGGCTTGCTGGAGTATGTCACCGGGAAGACCGAGCTTCCCCCGCCGCTGCCTGCCGACATGCCGGTGACCGAGGTCGCGTTCGTGCCGATCTACATGATGCCGGTGCCGTCGTACGTCTTTTACGGCTATGGGAACGTCACCGTGCTGTTCGACGCGCAGCGGACCGAAGCGCACCGCATCGCCACCGAGCGCGCGAAAGAGGAGACGCTCGCCATCGCCAAAGCGCTCGCGGATAGCTCCCGACTGGACGTGCTGCGCCTGATTGCGCGCTACGAAGGAGAGATGCACGGCAAGAAGATCGCCGAGAAGCTGAACCTCGCCGCGTCGTCGGTGTCGCGGCATCTCGGGCAACTTCGTGATGCTGGGCTGATCGAGGAAGAGATTCACGGCGACCGCACGATCACCTATCGCCTGCGCGAAAGCACCATCGAGCGCCTGCCGGAGATGCTGCTCGATTACCTGTGGCACGGATAAGCAAAAAGCAGCATCACGCAGCGAAAAGCAGCCAGGAACAGCGAGCGGCGAGGTTGTTCCTGGCTGTTTTTGTTGCGCGCTGCCGGTGTTAACCTC
>CBINGT010000024.1:0-15672 GCA_966250245.1 uncultured Anaerolineae bacterium | reverse complement strand
CCCAGACGGGCCGCGACCCACGCATGAGCGCCCGGACTGAGCGACGACCCATGATCGCACATTGGGTAATACATATCCCAGTTGCGGCGCAGCGCGGCCTTGTCGCCCAACTGCTCGCCGAGCAACGCGATCAGCATGACCACGTCCGCCTGCTTGATGATGCGGAGCTTTTGCGTCGGCTCGTGCCCGAAAACGCTTTGCAGGCTGGCGACACGCGGCTCGAACGCCAGCACGTCCACTGGCGTGAGATCGAAGAAGTTGTCGAACTGGATGTAGACCTGGCGTTCCTCGTCGAAGGGGATGTACAGGCGGTCGATCACGGTCTGCCAGTGATCAAACGCCTTGTCATCCAGGCTCAGCGACGCGGCAAGCTCCTGCGCCTTGGCGGGATGCCGATCGCGCAGCCACGCCCAGACCTGCTGCGCGGTTTCGAGGTGCCAGCGCGCCATGCGGTTCGTGAAGGCGTTGTTGTTCACGTCTTCGTGATATTCGTCCGGGCCGATGACGTGGTTAATCTCGTAGCGCCCGGCTTTGTCGTTCCACTCCACGCGCGACGCCCAGAACCGCGCCCCGTCCAGCACGATCTCCGCGCCGTAATCGCGCATAAACGCTTCGTCGCCAGTCCACCGCCAGTACTGCATAATCGCGTACGCGATGTCGCTGGTGACGTGTTGCTCCAGCTCGCCGGTCCAGATGCGGATGCGCTTTCCTTCGGCATCAGGATTCGACCACTTGGGCGTGACCTCGCTGCCGGTGTCGGCGCTCTCCCAGGGGAACATCGCGCCTTCGTAGCCGTTTTCGCGCGCCTTCGCCCGCGCGCCGGCCAGCCGGTGATAGCGGTACATCAGCAGGTTGCGCGAAAGCTGCGGCTGCGTCAGCGTCAGCGGGGGAACCATGAACAGCTCTGTATCCCAGAAGACGTGCCCGCGATAGCCCGCCCCGCTGAGCGTCTTCGCGCCGATGCTTACGTCGTCGTCATGCTGCGGCGCGGCGATCAGCACGTGGTACATCGAGAAGCGCAATGCCAGCTCAAGGAATTCGTCGCCCTCAAGCACCACGTCGGACTCTTCCCACCGGCGCGACCAGTGCGCTAAATGCGCTTCATACAGCGCGTCATATCCAGCGCGGCGGGCGCGATCGAGCGCGTTCTGCGCCTCGGCTAGCGGATCGGCGCTGTCCCGGCTGGTGTAGACGGTCACCAGCTTCGCCACGCGGAACTGCTGCCCGGTTTCGAGCGACGCCGACAGCTCAACCAGCGGGTGCGGCGAGTTGGCTTCGACGATGGGCGTAGCGTTCAGGTCGCTGACCAGCGCGGCGGACATCGCCAGCCCATAGCCGCTCTGCGTGGTCTCGCTATAGGCCCACACGTTATCCGGCGCAAGGCTGCCCGTTTCCCAGGGCTTCCAGTGGTTGAACCCGCTCGGCAGGGTGACGCGCGTTTCGATCCCGCCGCGCACGCGCACATCCGGCGCGCCCTTCAGCACCGTCACTGTGACGCGCAACGCCAGCACGTGCTGGTCCGCGCTGCTGGCGAAGCGCTCGAATTCCAGGCGCACGACATCCCCGGCAGGAGACTCCCACAGCACGCGCCGCGTCAGAGTCGCCGTAGCAGGGTCGAGCCACCGCTCATAGCCGAGCACGCGACCGCTGTCCAGGGTGAAGCGGTGCCCGTCGAACTCAAGCGACAGCCCCAGCCAGTGCGGCGCAGGCGCGAGGTCCGGGCTAAGGTCGCCCTCGATGCTGTTGAACAGTCCGTGAATGCGTGTGGAGTCGAAATAGGGGTGGCTCTCCTGCTCCTCGAACATGCCGCGCACCCCGGCGTATCCGTTACCGACGGTGAAGAGTGTTTCGTATTGAAGCGCCTGTTCGGGGCAGGTCAGGATTTCGCGAACGACAGAACGAGAACTCATCAGGTCCTCTCAAGCGGCCGCGAGGCCATTACACATGAAGTATTAACGGCACCAAGTTTGTTTGCACGACAGCATATTTACATGCACACTTGATCACACTATAGCTTAATCGATTAAGCGTGTCAAGAATCTGGTATGCTTTCGCTGCGCGACTCGGCTCACTCCATCTGCTCGACCGCCGCCCACGCTGCGATCAGCGACACTTCGGCCGCTGCGTCGAACAGATACACCGGAGAGATGCGCCTGTTCGTGGACATCGGCTCGGAAGACGGGCTGATGCCCGGCGTGTACGATCTGTTCGGCGCGCTGCTCAGCCAGACCACCCCGATCGCCGAGCTCCAGGCGCACGTCTGGCCGGGCGGGCACCAGTGGCGCTATTGGTCCACGCACGCCGCCGACTACCTGCGCTTCTACGCCGGGAATTAGCCACCAACCGCAGCCGGGCGCGCGGCTGCGGTTTTCTTATTGCTTGACATATCGACAGACATCGATACAATCTCGATTATGAACACGGATCCGGTTCTTTTTGCCAAAGCGCTCGCGGACGACACGCGCCAGGAGATCATGAAGCACCTGTGCTGCGTGTGGTTGAGCGTCAGCGACGTGGTGGATCGGCTGGGCGGGCGCGTCAACCAACCGACCGTCAGCCACCACCTCAAGAAGCTGGAAGAGGCGAACCTGGTGCTCGTCCGGCAGGATGGGCGCAACCGCTTCTACACGCTCAACCAGGAGCAGCTTACTGTCTGCTGCGGCACGCTGATCCGCGCCTTCGCGCCCGACTATGCGCCGCAAGTGATCCTGCCCGACGAGATCGAAATGCGCAGCGCGAAATAGGCAGAGCCAGGCAGAAAGCGGGCACTCGCTCTTTTTTTCGGGAAATGTATCGACGCCTATCGATACATCAGGAGAGGATAGCTATGACGACGCAAGAACCCAACGTGACGTTCAGCGAAAACACCGACGACGCGATTCACCGTGCCGTGCGCGAGCGCTACGCGGCGATCGCGTCTGGCTCGACAAGTTGCTGCGGCGGCTCGGACTCCGACGCCTGCTGTGATAGCCAGCGCAGCCTGTATGACCCCGAGCTGCTTGCTGACCTGCCGGTCGACGTCACCGGGCTGTCGCTCGGTTGCGGCGACCCGGTCAGCATCGCCAGCCTGAACCCAGGCGAAACCGTACTCGACCTGGGCAGCGGTGGCGGGATCGACTGCTTCCTGGCGGCGCGGCAGGTTGGCGAAAGCGGCTATGTAATCGGCGTGGATATGACGCCCGAGATGATCGCGAAAGCCAACGCCAGCAAATCGCGCATGGGCGTCACGAACGTCGAGTTCCGCCAGGGGCAGATCGAGGCGCTGCCGGTTGACAACAACAGCGTCGACGTCATCCTCTCCAACTGCGTGATCAACCTCGCGCCGGATAAAGCGGCCGTGTTCCGCGAGGCGTTCCGCGTGCTGAAACCGGGCGGCCGCCTGGCTGTCAGCGATATCGTCACGGAAGGGCTGCTGCCTCAGCAAGTCATCGACCTGAACGCGTGGTCCGCCTGCGTGGCCGGAGCAATCAACGTCAACCACTATCTCGACCTGCTGCGTGAAGCCGGGTTTGAGGATGTCCGCGCGGTCGACAAGGCCAGTGCGGCAGAAATTACCGGCATTTCGGAGCAGGCGCGGCTGATCAGCGCGCGGATCACGGCGCGCAAGCCGCTCTCTGCCTATGCGCCCCGTTAAGCAAACGAAAACCAGCGACGAGTCGAGTAACTTGCCGCCGGTTTGTATTTCGAGGCGTGACGGCCCCGCACGCGATCGCTATAATCGGGCCGGATTAGTCACCGCACTCCCGGAGAGAGAGCAGGCATGTTAAGCGAAGTAACGCTGGCAACCCCGCGCGGCGAAGCGCTAGTCGACATTACGCCGCAGGTGAACGAGATCGTGCGCGCGTCGGGCGTCGAGGCGGGCATCTGTGTGCTGGTCGTGCCGCACACCACCGCCGCGATCACGTTGAACTCCGCGCTGGACGAAGCCACCGCGACCGACATCCTCACCGATTTGCAGCGCCTTGTGCCGAAGCGGGTTGACTTCGCGCACCAGTACGACACGCCTGCCGACGCAGCCGGGCACATCAAGGCCGCACTGATCGGTCACAGCATCACGCTGATCGTGGCGGACGGCGCGCTGGCGCTGGGCAGCTCGCAGAGCATCCTTTTCTGCGAGTTCGACGGGCCGCGCCAGCGCCGCGTGCAGGTCAAACTTCTGCCGGGCTGATTCGCGCCCGGCGATTACTCACCGGCCCGCCTCGCCCCCTGATCAGACGTCACTTCGAGCGCGATCCGCTGCGCGCGCGCCAGATCGTCTGCTGCGATCACAACCTGTCCGCGCATGGTGATGTATACGGCGCTGATATTGATCCCCTCAGCGCCGAGCGCGCGCGTCAGTCGCGCCAGCGAGCCGGGTTGATCGACCAAGTTGACGAGCAGCACCTCGCGGACGGTGTACTCAACGCCTGCGTCGCGCAGGGCATTGACCGTCGCGTCATTGTGGTTGGTGATCATCTGCACGACGCCCTGCTGGCCGGGGCACGGCACCGCATGAATCGCCATGAGATTGATCCCATTCTGAGCCAGCGTTTCGGTCAGGTCCGCCAGCGCGCCCGGACGATCCTCAATCAATACGGTAAACTCGGTTGCCATGAGGCCCTCCCTCACTCGCCCAGCGCCGCGCGCCTCGCTCTCCGGGCCGGTCGATATGTATCGATCTTTACTAGCTGGCGAGCACTTCCGCCTCGCGCTCGCGGAAGTAGCGCACAGTCTGCATCACCATCGCGTCAAGCGTTTCCTTGTCTGGCTTGCCATACATCGCGGGATACGGGTCGCCGCCCGGTCCGAGCGGCTCTGCCGTGACATACTTCCCCTCGGTGTTGAAGCCGATCACGTACAGCGCGCGGATCACCGTGTCCACGTCCAGCGAGCCAAGCCCCAGCGCACGCCGGTTGCTGTCCGCCAGATGGACGTTGATCAGTCGGTCGCCCGCTTGGAGGATCGCCGCGCCGATGTGCTCTTCCTCGACCTGCATGTGGTACACGTCGCCGGTGATATGCTGTATGCCGGGGTGATCGATCGCCTCGATCCAGGCGCAGGCGTCCGCGACGGTGTGCAGCAGGCTCACCTCAGCGGAGCGCACCGGCTCGACCGCGCCACGCACGCCGTACTCGGTGAAAAGGTCCGCTACCACGCGGATCGCTTCGACGCTGCGCTCGAACTCCGTATCGTCGTAAGGGGTCGGGCGGCCAACCGCGCCGGGGATCACCAGCAAGTAGCTTCCACCGACCGCCGCCGTGAACGCGATCTCGCGCTTGAGATACTCGATCGCCGTCACACGATGAATCCAGCGGTTGCTGGCCAGCTCGCTGTCCGGCGAGTACATCCCGCACACACCTGCCACCTTGATGCCGTGATCGCCCAGAATACGCAGCGTCTCGTCTACCTTGTAGCCGAGGTCCGGCCCATAGTGATTGCCCGCCAGCTCGATGTACTCGATTCCGGCACGCTCCAGCCGCGCCGCAGACTCTTCTAACGGCTCCAGCCCAAACCCCCAGTTGCTCCACGAGAACGCCAGTCGCCGCTCCAGCCGTTCGGGGTGATTACGCTTCAGTTCGTCAAATGCGGCGCGGATCTGTTCGTTCTTCAACTCAAAATTCTGTTTCTTCATGCCTAACTCCATTCAGGGAAGGAACACACTCTATATCCGGGCTGCGAACGGCAATGCGAGGAACGACGTGCACACCGGTTTGATCGAATTGTATGCCGACCGTTTCACCTACGTCAACCGGACCGGCGGCCCGTTTGGCGCGCGGCGGGGGGTGAAGGTGTGAAAACGGTATGGATGGCGCATTGATTCTGACAGACCGTTGTGATCTGTGGGAGACAAGGAGCCGGGGCATGCGTATGAAACTGCTGATACTTCTGTTGGTGACGGCGTTGATCTGGCTTAGCGTGCCCGCGCAGGCGTCGCGGGCGCAGAACGAGTACCCGCTCGACCTGTGCCGCCGCGCGGGATTTTCGACTGAGGAAGACTTTATGATGCGCGAGGGCGAGGCGTATGACGGCAATCCCTACGTCTCGGATGGCGACGTGCTCAGCCCGAGCGGTCAGGTCTGCGCGCGGAACCGCGACCTGCTGGCGGCCTTCGACGTGCGCGAAGACCTGGGGCTGGATGCGCTCGACATTCTCAGCGTCGAGGAACGGCTGATCGCGTTCTCGACTGAGCTGGATAGCCCGCGCGACGTCTTCTCCGATGGCGACCTGCTGATCACCAACGGCGCGATCATCCCGAACGAGGCGCTGTTGTTCCGCTTCGACATCCCGATCGGCCTGGGGCTGGACGGCGTGCATTTCATCGGCAGCGAAGACGCGATCCGGCGCTTTGTCGAGGTGGCGGGTGGCACCGCGCCCGACGACTGGCTCAACGGGCGACTGCAAGAGATTCTGACCGAGCTGGAGATGGACATCTGGTTCTCGGTTGAGGGAACGTGGTGGCGCACGGAGCGCCAGCGCCCGATCCTGGATGGTGACGTGCTCTCCGCACGCAACGGCGGGCAGGTGTTGTGGCAGGAAGTCCTGCTCGATCCGCCAATCCCTGCCGGGCTGATCGATCGCGGCGTGGACTTCGGGCTGGATGCGCTGGCGGGACCGCGCGAGCCGGACCGCGCACGGCTGCTGTTCTCGACCGAGATCCTTTACCGGGGCGAAACCAGCTTCACCGATGGAGATGTGCTGTCGGTCGGCGGCGGGCTGGTGCGCACCAACACCGATCTGATCCAGGCGTTCGCCCCAGCGGCAGACTTCCTGGGGCTGGATGCGCTGTCGCTGCGCATGGAACCGCCAGTCGAGGTGTGCTGCGTCAAGTTTGAGGAGCAGACGCCCGGCACGGAGTACGTCGTGGGCGATACATTTACCGACGCGGGCGTGCCGATCACCGTCGAGGAGTTCACGTGGAGTAATGGGACCACCACCAGCGCGGGCATGGCGGTCATCGACACCAACAACCTCGCAGGCAGCATCGGCAACGACATCAACGCCAACAACGTCAATCTGTCGTTCGACTTCCCCAACACACCCGCCGGGCTGACGCTCTGGTTCGGGGAGTACGGCGGCAATCTCAACATCCGCATCAATGGAGAGTTCCAGAACTTCAACGATTTTGCAGACATCGACGGTACGACGATCGGCGGCGTGCAAGTGGCGGTCGCACAACTCACGCCGGAGCGCGGCGTCCTGGCGCTCTCCGGCCCAATTGACGACTTCGCCATCGGCGGGCAGGAGCTGTGGATCGACACCATCTGCCCAACCGATGCCTGATCGTCCCGTACCGCTTCAAGGGGGTGGGCAGCGCGGGCCGGAAACGAACCCCGGCCCGCGCCGTGTCTCACGCCGGAGTCAACGCCACTGCTCGAGCCGCTTCAGGATCGCGCGCTGGACGTCCTCACCCTCGGCGCCGATCCACAGGAAGATCCCGCGCGGCTCGACCGCTTCCATAAATGGCTCTAGCTCGTCAACCTGCAGATCCACGATCACGCCCTTGCCTGCCGCCTGGATCCGCTTGATCAGCGGGACCCACTGCATAATCGGGCGCGACAGCCCCATCTCCTGCACCCACTGGATTGCGTGAATCTCCGGCTCGGCCAGGATCACGTCGAGGTGACGCGCCACGCCGCGCCCGTCCACATGATAGACGTTGTGCGTCATCGGGCGGACCTCGCGGCGCATCGCGGGCAGGCTGAACTCGACAAAGTGCTCGGTCGAGATCATCGCGGAGAAGTCGCAGCTTGGCACGTGGAACTTGCCCCACACCGGGATGCCCATCCAGCAGACCGACGGCAGCCCTGCGTCTTGCAAAATCGCGTGAAAGCGGTCGTAAATGGTGTGAAAATCCGCCACCGCGATCTCGATCAACTGCCGCGCCTGCTCCGGTGCGTCGTACAGATCCATGCACAACTGCTCGGACCCGCGCCACGCCATCGCGCAATCCACGCTCGGATGCAGATCGGTGAATCCGGTCAGAAACTTGCCCGCGCCGCGTCCGATCGCGCAGCGCATCAGATCCTCGACGGTGCGGAAGTAGACGTTATCGAAGTCCAGCTTCAGGCGCTGCATGTCGTCCCACTCGCGCACGATGGGACGGGACCACGACGTCACCTCGCCAAATTCCAGCTCCGCCCCGTAGAACGCTGCGTAGACGTCCGGCCCGAGGTTCGGCTCGAAGACGGGGAACGTCTCGCCCAGGTAGCGTTTGCCCTCGACCGAGCGTGCGAACTCGTCCACGCGCCGCTCGACGTCCATCCAGCGGACGCGCTGTTCCTCGGGCGAGCGCTTGCCCTCGGTTTCGCCGAGGTTGAACGCAGCGTTGTGCGCCATGAAGCGCACTGGCGGGCGGTCGAGGATCTCGCCTGCGAACCACGCTTCGATCCGCCGCATGGCCTGTTCAAAATCAGGCTTCGTTTCAAGTTCGAGCATAAGAAGTGTCCTGTGTGCTAAAGGAAACTGTTTCGCACAAAGTTTTTCGCGTGCTGGCTGTATTGTATGACAAAAACAGCAAGAGAGCAGCGAAAGCGCAGCCATAAAGCAGCAAACGGCAGCCTACGCCTTGCTAACTGCTAATCGCTAACCGCTAGCTAACCGCTTCCTCCCGCATACAAAAAGCTCCCGAGACGTATCCGCCCCGGGAGCGCACTTACTTTCTGACGGACGATTCGCCGCTATTCGTACAGTAGCGCGGCGATCTCTTCGTCGTCCATGTTCTCGGCGTCGTAGTAGAAGAAGCCGGTGTCGATCACTTCCGGAACTTCCTCGCCCATCAGCGCCATGACCGCCGCCTCGACCGTGCGATAGCCGATGCCGATCGGGTTCTGCGTGATCGCGCCCGCCATCACGCCAGACCGCACCGCGTCAAGCTGCGCCTGGCCGGAGTCGTAGCCGATCACCACGATGTCGCCTTCCATACCCAGCTCCATCACCGCGTTCAGCACGCCGATGGCCGAGCCCTCGTTGGCGCCGAAGAAGCCCTTGAGATCCGGGTGCGCCAGGATGATC
The DNA here is from genome assembly GCA_966250245.1 of uncultured Anaerolineae bacterium. Lineage (GTDB taxonomy): Bacteria > Chloroflexota > Anaerolineae > Aggregatilineales > Aggregatilineaceae > DYGX01. The sequence continues at coordinate 6,681 of CBINGT010000024.1, read as the reverse complement.
GCCTTCGCCAGGTCGGTCGAGCGCAGGTGGTCGCCGCCGCCGTACTGGACGTCCACGATCTCGATGTCAGGATATTCTTCTTCGATCCGGTTGACGAAGCCTTCCACGCGGTCGATGCCGGTGCGGCTGGTCTGGTCATGCGCGATCACCGCGACCTGGCCCTCGCCGCCGATCAGCTCGGCCATCATGTCCGCCGCCAGCGCCGCCGCCGCGACGTTGTCCGTCGCCGCCGTCGTCAGCGGGATGTCGCTCTCCACGCCAGAGTCGAAGGCGATCACCGGGATGCCCTCTTCCTGGGCGCGCTCAAGCAGCGGGATCGCGGCCTGGCTGTCGAGCGCGGCGAATCCGATCGCATCCGGATTGCGGTCGAGCGCGGCCTGAAGCATTTCAATCTGCCGGTCGACCTGCGACTCGGACTCAGGGCCTTCAAACGTGATCTCGACGCCGCACGCCTCGGCCGCCTGCTCAGCGCCGAGCCTCACGGCCTGCCAGAACTGGTGCTGGAAGCCCTTCGAGATCAGAGGGATGACGAACTCCCGCTCTGCGATCTCGTCGCGGTTCTCTTCCGTGCAGAAGGGAACCCACTCGGTCTCTTCTTCTTCGGCTTCCTCATCCATCACTTCTTCGGTCGGCTCTTCAGTTGGCTCCTCATCGTCGCCATCCTGCGCCACGACCACGCCGAGCGACATGGTCAGCCCGAAGACAAGCACAAACAACAGGGCAAATAACTTGCTGAGCTTCATGGTCAAACCTCTCCCCATCTATACGGTGCAGGCAACAGGTCTCGTGTGTAATGCCCCGTGCGCGCCAAAGGTCGCGCTGCACGGACCAGATGGCCCCGACCGGGCCTTACTGCCTCCTGATGTCGCAGCTCTCTGCTCGTTCCTCCCTTCCCTCAACAACTCACCCAACCATCCCTCACTCGTCGGGCGCACAGCATACGCTATGCAATGGCCCGGCGCCGGATGACATCCATATACACGGCAGCGACCAGAATCCCGCCGGTGATAACAATCTGCCATTCCTGCTCAATAGACATGATCCGCAAGCCGTTGACCAGAACACTCATCACAAACGCGCCGATGATCGTCCCCAGGATCGTCCCCTCGCCGCCGCTCAGCGACGTGCCGCCGATCACAACCGCCGCGATCGCGTCCAGCTCATAGCCCTGGCCGAGCGCAGGTTGCGCGGAGTTGAGCCGCGACGCCATCAGCACGCCAGCAATTCCGGAGAACAGCCCGCAGACAGTGTAGACCATGGTCTTCCAGAAGTTAACGTTGACACCCGAAAGCCGCGTCGCTTCTTCGTTGCTGCCCAGCGCGAACGTGTAGCGTCCCAAAATGGTGCGGTTTAGCAAGAAGGCCGCGAAGATCGCCGCGCCGAACATAATCAGCACGGCGTTCGGGATTTCAGCCCCTGGGATGATCTTCTCGACGAGCGACCCCATCGCGATATTGCGGAAGCCAGGAGCGGCGTTGAAGTAAATCGGGCGCAGCTCCGACAGTACCAGCGACAGCCCCTTCGCAATATACATAATGCCGAGCGTCGTGATGAACGGGGGCACCTTCATCCGCGAGATGATCGTCCCATTGACGAAACCGGCCAGCGCGCCCGCGCCCATGCCGCCCAACACGCCCGCCCAGACGGGCAGGCCCCAGTTTATGCAGACAATGGCGCTGATCACGCTGGAGAAGGTCATCACCGTGCCGATGGACAGGTCGATCCCGCCGGTGATAATCACGAAGGTGACGCCCAGCGCCAGCACGCCGTTAACCGAGGTTTGCAGCAAAATCCCCACGACGTTGTTAAACGTCATAAAGTGCGGTGAGGCCAGCGAAAAATAGACCAGCAGCACAATCAACGCGCCAAACGCGAGGAACTTCCGCGTCGCGTCCGAGCGCAGCACCGACCGGGTAGTCATTTTCTTTGGAGCAATTGAGACGTCCATGGAACGCTGTTCCTGTTCTACAACTTGATCGAATGAAGTCAGTCGCCGGATGTCACGGCGGTGCGCTGCGTCGCGAACTGCATGATACGCTCCTGCGTCGCTTCGGCGCTGCTCAACTCGCCAGTGATGCGCCCTTCGCACATCACCACAATCCGGTGGCTCATACGCAGAATTTCGGGCAGTTCCGACGAGATCATGATGATCGCCTTGCCCTGCCGCGCCAGATCGTTCAGCAGCCGGTAAATCTCGCTTTTCGCGCCCACGTCGATCCCGCGCGTTGGTTCGTCGAAGATCAGGATGTCGGTGTCGGCGATCAGCCACTTGGCGATCACGAGCTTCTGCTGGTTGCCGCCAGACAGATTCCGTACCTTTTGCTGCAAGCTCGGCGTCTTGATCGCCAGCCGCTGGACCATTTCAGTTGCGGCTTTGCGGACCTTTCCCTTGTCCACCAACCCAAGCCACATCAGAAAGCGGCGGAACGCGGCCAGAACGGTATTTGTCTCGACGTCCATATCGAGCGTCAGCCCATACCGCTTGCGATCTTCAGAGAGGTAGCCGATGCCGTACCGCACCGCATCGGACGGGCGGTGGATGTTCACGCGTTGCCCGTGGACATAAATTTCGCCAGAGTCGATCGGATCCGCCCCGAAGATCGCGCGGGCAACTTCCGTCCGTCCGGCGCCCATCAGCCCGGCAAACCCGACGATCTCGCCCTTCTTAATCTTGAACGAGATGTTCCGCAGCGCGTTGCCCCGGCTCAGGTTGCGCACTTCAAGCGCGATTTCCTGCCCGTTATCCTCGGGGATTTCCGGCGACGCCTCGTAAATCGTGCGGCCGACCATCATGCTGATGATCTGATCGATCGTCACGTCCGCGATCTGCATCGTGTCGATCGTGCGGCCGTCGCGCATCACCGTCACACGATCCGCAATCCGGTACAGTTCTTCGAGCCGGTGACTGATGTAGACGATGCCCACGCCCTGGTCGCGCAGCGCCCGGATGATCCGAAACAACTCGTCGATCTCGGCGGCGGTGAGCGCGGCGGTCGGCTCGTCCATGATCAGGACTTCGGAGTTAAACGACAGCGCCTTGGCGATCTCGACCATCTGCTGCTTGGCGACGGTCAGATCGGACACCTTCGTGCGCGGATCAAGTTCGATGTGCAGCTTCGCCAGCAGTTCGCGCGTCTGCGTGTTGATCGCCCGGTCGTCCAGCAGGAAGGGGATGGTCTGCCGGGGCTCGCGCCCGATAAAGATATTCTGCGCCACCGTCAGGTGCGGCATCAGGTTGAGTTCCTGGTGGATGATGGAGATGCCGTGGTTCTGCGCGGCGCGAGGGTTCGACAGGTTGACTTCCTGCCCTTTGTAGAGGATCCGGCCCGCGTCTTTGGTGTACACACCGGCCAGGATTTTCATCAGGGTCGACTTACCGGCGCCGTTCTCGCCCACCAGAGCGTGAACTTCCCCCGCGCGCAGCTCGAAATGGGCGTGGTCGAGCGCCTGCACGCCGGGAAACTCCTTGTCGATCCCCTCCATGATCACTAAGCGGTCTAGTTCACTACTCATCGCAAGTCCTCTGTTCGCGCCTGACTACTATCACCATAGAGCCAGCCCCTGACTGCTCCGGGGGCTGCGACCATCATCCGATCGCGTCGAGCCGCGCAGCAGCGCGGGAAAACCGGGTCAAACCGTCAGAGTTGGGAAGCGCATCAGGCGCGAGCCGTAAACGATTTCGTAAGCGTAACTACGTTTGATATGCAGTATCGGCAGATAAGCTAACACACTCTCAAATGAGTGTCAAACCTCCCGCTGGCGCTAGGTCACCACGCCGATCGTCAGCATGATATTCGCCCACACGCGCGCCTCGCCCGTCGCGATCACCAGCCCGACATCTCGCTGGCGCGCAAAGTCGTAAAAGGCGAAACGCTCCAGCGGCTCCAGCACGATCCCTGGCAGGCGCTCGCGGAACTCCGCGAAGATCGGCGGCTCGCTGCCGTCATCCGGCTGCATGACGTGTGCCGCCTCAATCGGGATCGCCGTCACCAGAGCGTCGAGCACCTCGGTCGCGTTCACCAGCCCTGGCCGCAGATTCAGAAAGACATGGGTCGCAGCAGGATTGCTGCCCGTCTCGAACGGAAAGTTTCCGTCGGCGATCAGCACCCGGCTCCCGTGTCCCAGACGCCCCAGCGCCCCGAGGATCTGCGGGTGAGTCAGTGTCGTGCGAAGCATACGTCCTTTCCTCTCAGTAGAAGGCGCGTCGTTCCCCTGTGGACGCGCCAACTCCTATTGTACATCTGTTATCCCACCAGCCATCGAGCAATCTTGCGCCCAACAGCCCACCCACACGGAAAAGGGCGCTGATCGCGCAGGTCGGCTACAATAAGGCCACAAGTGTTACTTGTTGTAACCGACTATCAGGAGGTTAAAACACATTATGGCACGTGCGGTGACGTTATTTACAGGGCAGTGGGCCGACCTGCCGCTGGAAGAAGTGGCACGCAAAGCGGCGGAGTTCGGCTATGACGGGCTGGAACTGGCGTGCTGGGGCGACCACTTCGAAGTTGACAAGGCGCTGGAGAGCGACAGCTACGTCCAGTCACGGCGCGATATTCTGGAGCGGCACGGGCTGAAGTGCTGGGCCATCAGCAACCACTCAGTCGGGCAGTGCGTGGGCGACAACCCAATCGACGAGCGGCATCGCAGCATCCTGCCGGGACGGCTGTGGGGCGATGGAGACCCGGAAGGCGTGCGGCAGCGCTGCGCCGAGGAAATGAAGAACACGGCGCGGGCAGCGGCGCTCCTCGGCGTGAAGGTAGTCAACGGGTTTGTCGGCTCGAGCATCTGGCACCTGCTGGCAGGGTACCCGCCAATCCCGCCTGGGGTGATCGAGGCGGGCTACAAGGACTTTGCTGACCGCTGGAACCCGATCCTCGACGTGTTCGACGAGGTAGGCGTGCGCTTCGCGCTAGAAGTGCATCCAACGGAGATCGCCTACGACTTCTGGACGACAGGGCGCACGCTGGAAGCCATCGGGCGGCGCGAGGCGTTCGGCATCAACTTCGACCCAAGCCACCTGTACTGGCAGATGGTCGACCCGGTCGAGTTCCTGTACGCATACGCCGACCGCATCTACCACGTGCACGTCAAGGACTCCATTCGGGTGCTCAACGGCCGCAATGGCATCCTGTCCTCGCATCTGCCGTTCGGCGACCACCGGCGCGGTTGGGACTTCGTCTCGCCGGGTCGAGGCGGCGTGCCGTTCGAGCAGATCTTCCGCGCGCTGAACCGCATCGGGTACGAGGGGCCGCTGTCGGTGGAGTGGGAAGATACCAACATGCACCGCGATCAAGGCGCGCCGGAAGCGGTCGCGTTCGTGCGGCGGCTGGACCTGACGCCCTCCGATGTGGCGTTCGACGCGGCGTTTGTGACCAAGGAGTAGGGGCATGAGCGAGGGAGTCAGCTTTACCAGCATGGCCGGACCCCGTGCGACAGGCGAGGCGCCGGAGCTGGGGATCGGGATGCTGGGCTACGCCTTCATGGGCAAGGCGCACTCGAACGCGCTCAAAAAGCTGCCGTACATGATCTATCCGCCGGTAGCGATCCCGCGACTGGTAGCGATTGCCGGACGCAACGAGGAAGCGGTGCGCGAGGCGGCGCGGCGCTACGGCTACGAGAAGCACACCACCGACTGGCGCGCGCTGGTCGACGACCCGGCCATCGACGTGTTCGACAACGGCGGGCCGAACGACGCGCACGCCGAGCCGTGCATCGCGGCGGCACAGGCAGGCAAGCATGTGTTCTGCGAGAAGCCGCTTGGGCGCACGGCTGAGGAAGCCAAAGCCATGCTCGACGCGGTCGAGCAGGCGGGCGTTAAGCATATGGTCGCGTTTAACTACCGCTTCGTCCCGGCCATCGTCCAGGCGCGCAAGCTGCTGGAAAGCGGGGCGCTGGGGCGCGTGTACCACTGGCGGGCGGTCTACCTGCAGGACTGGGGAATGGACCCGTCCATGCCGACAAGCTGGCGCTTCCAGAAGGAGCCCGCCGGCAGCGGCGCGCTGGGCGATCTGGGCTCGCACATCATTGACCTGGCGCGCTTCCTGATCGGCGAGCCTGTGCATCTGATGAGCCTGACGAAGAACTGGATTAGCGCGCGGCCATCTGGCGGACCAGGCAGCGAGATGGTCACATCCGACGTGGACTATGCGTTCGCGGCGGTGCTGGAGTTCGAGAGCGGGGCGCTGGGCACGCTGGAAGCCTCGCGCTTCGCCCGGGGACGTAAGAACCACAACCGCTTTGAGATCAACTGCGAGCGTGGCTCGATCGCCTTCAATCTGGAGCGGCTCAACGAACTGGAAGTGTACTGGCACGACGAAGACCCGCGCGAGACGCGTGGCTTCCATAACGTGCTGGTGACCGAGAGCTACCACCCGTACTTGCAACACTGGTGGCCGGAAGGGCACATCATCGGCTGGGAGCACACCTTCGTCCACGAGTTCCACCACTTCTTTGAAGCGATTGTCAACGGAAAGCCGGTCGCCCCGTATGGCGCGACGTTCGAGGATGGCTATCGCAATGCAGTAATCTGCGACGCGATCCTGGAATCGGCCCGCACTGGCCGCCAGGTCGACATCCGCTTCTAATCCACACATCACAGCACAAAAAAGGCCGGGGAGATAACGTGATCTCCCCGGCACACTGTTCCGCTCGCCATCCTCACCGTGAGAGCAAATACCC
>CBINGT010000023.1:0-15945 GCA_966250245.1 uncultured Anaerolineae bacterium | reverse complement strand
AAACTGCCGCCGCGCTATTCGCGCAGCCGACACGCGCCGCACACGCCTCTCCCACGCCGGAGCCTGCGCCAAACATCGAGCTCGCCATCAACCGCACGCTCGCGCAAATGGAGCAGGCTGTCCTGGCGGGGGATCGCGACGCCTACCTGGCGCACGTCTGGACCGACGACACGACCTTTCTTGTCGAGCAGCAACGGTGGGCGCAGGATTGGGTCGATCACCCGCTGTCCGCGTTCGATCTGTCGATCAGCGCGCTCGACGCGCCCGAAGGCGCGAGCGAGGCCCGCGCCCGCCTGACGATCACCTGGACGCAGCGCGATCAGGATTCATCCGGCGGCGCGACGCTATCGGTCGTCTTCTACCGCGACGGCGATCGCTGGCTCTACGGCGGCGAAGACTGGCACACGATGGAATTCGATCGCGCTCGCCTGTATTACTTCTCCGGTCCGCTGGTGAACAATCGCCTCGAAGCCGAGCTCATGGCCGAAGACCTGCCAAATGTGATCGCGCGCCTGTCCCGCGTGCTGGCAATCGAGCCGGATGCGCCGGTTAAGATCAAGCTGTACGAAAGCGCGGCGACGCTGCAGACCGTCACACGCCTGTCCATGCCCGATCTCGCGGTGTGGACGCAGCCCGGCGAGGCGATCAAGCTCCCCCTGGGGCCGAGCAGCACCGCGCCTCGCCCGCCGGACGTGGCGCGCGAGGTTGCGCGCTGGTTGCTCTATTGCCTGGACGCGAAGGCGCAGCGAAGCGGCGGCGAAGAAATGCTCATCCCCTGGTGGCTTGTTGAAGGCTTCGCGGAGTATGGCGCGGCGCAGTTTCGGCCAGTCAGCCAGCAGAACCAGATGATCAAGCGCATTGCGGCGCTGGCCGCCGCGCCGAACACCGCCGAGCAGCGGCTTTTCACGTGGGACGAGCTATCTGATCGGGAGACGTTCGCCGCCGCGCAGCCCACCCTGAACGCGGCAGAAGCGTTCGGATTGGCACGCGACCAGAGCGCCACGCTGGTATATTTCATCGGCGAACGGTTTGGCATCCAGGCGCGTCATCAGTGGCTCGAAGCCATATCCAGGGGCCAATGGCTTGACAAGGCGACCGAAGATCACCTGGGGCAGTCGTTCGCCGCGCTGGACGAGGCATGGCGCGCGTGGCTGCGCGAACAGGAATGATGAGCGTTCGAGAGATGTCTGGGTTGCGCACGCGCCCGATCGTCGGGCTGTTGTTGATTTTCGTGCTTGCATTAGGGCTGCGGCTGGGCTATGCCGCGCTGCGCTGGAGTGACGACTTTGCCGCGTTCGACACCGGCGATTATGCGCTGTACCGCATCGGCGGCGAGCATATTTTGGCGGAAGGCGACTTCACCAACAGCCTGTTTCTGATCCGCCCGCCACTGTTCGCATTGCTGGTCGCGCTGCTGGGCGTGCGCGATGGCGCGATTCTGCTGGCAAACGCGGCGATTGGCGCGACGCTCGCCCCGCTGACGGTCGTGCTCGCGCGCCAGTTGGGGATGGGCGCGCAGCTTGCCTTGCTCGCCGGGCTGATCATCGCGCTCGATCCGGCCAGCGTGGTCTATTCGAGCTTCCTGGGGCCGGAACCACTGGCGAATGTTACTCTGCTGTTGATGCTAATCGCGCTGCTGGCGAGCATCCGCCAGCCCAACACCGCGCGCCAACTTGCAACGGGCGCGCTCGCGGGCGTTGCGCTGACGCTCTCGGTGCTCTCGCGTCCGGCGCCGTTCCTGATCTGGACCGGCCTGAGCGTCTGGCTGTTGCTCATAAGCCGCCGCCATTGGCGCACTGTGCTGGCCTATACGCTGGTCAGCGCGATAGGGATCAGCGCGTGGATCGCGCATAACGCCTGCGTCTTCGACAATCCGACCGTTTCCACCGTCAGCGCCTACAGCCTGCTGTACTACCGCGCCGCCTCGGTCGAGCATTGGGCGACGGGGCATGATATGGATACGGTCTACACCGATCTGGCGCGGCGCGTCGAGGCGCGTATGGGCCGCGACACGTCGCAGGTCGATACCAGCACGCGCCATCACCACTACACCGGCCCGGCGGAGCTAACCAGCGCCATGAACGCGGTCGCGTTCGAGACGTTCGCGGACCACCCGCTCGAATACCTCTACACGCTGCCGATTGGCGTGGCGCGGATGTTCGGCTTCACGAACGTCCTGCCGCGTTGGACGCTCCCATTCGAGGTTGCATGGAACGCCGCGTTGATGCTCGGCGCCGCGAGCGGGCTGTGGATCGCATACCGGCAGAAGCGCTGGCTTCTGTTCTGGAGCGTTCTGCTGGTGGCAGCATATTTCACAGTCGGGACGCTGTTCGTGCAAACGTCCGGGCTGGACACGCGCATGCGAACCATGTTCGCGCCGCATCTCGCGGTAGTTTGCGCGCTGGCGATCGGTGCGCTGCTGGCCCGGCGATCGCGCAGTTCTGCCGTCTGATCGCTGCACATTTCACCGCCAAGATGATACAATAGGCGACATTCCCGGTTAGCCACCCGATCCGCAGGACGTGATGACGACGCAGCGGCTGTATTATTCCGACTCCTATACCACCGTGTTCGACGCCCGGTGCATCGAGCGCACCGCCGTGAACAGCGCCCCGGCTGTCGTCCTTGACCGCAGCTACTTCTACCCGACCAGCGGCGGCCAGCCGCACGACACCGGCACGCTGAACGGCATCCCGGTGATCGACGTGGTCGTGCGCGAGGGCGATGGCGCGGTCTTGCACGTGCTGGAGCGGCCGCTCGACGCCGACGAGGTCCACGGCGAGATCGACTGGGCGCGGCGCTTCGACTACATGCAGCACCACACCGGCCAGCACATCCTCTCGCAGGCGTTCGTGCGCCTGGCCGAAGCCGAGACGGTCGGCTTCCACATGAGCGCGGACAGCATCACCATCGACCTCGACACGCCCGCTCTCGACGCGGCGCTGATCGAGCGGGTCGAGACGCTCGCCAACCAGATCGTGTTTGAAAACCGGCCGGTGCGCGCCTGGTTTCCAGACGAGGCGGAGTTGGCAGAGTTGGTGCTTCGCAAAACGCCCGAGGTCGAGGGGCGGTTGCGCGTAGTCGAGGTGGCCGATTTTGACCTGAACGCCTGCGGCGGGACGCACGTCGCGCGGACCGGTTCGGTCGGCATGATCAAGATTCTGAAGACCGAGCGGCGCGGCGACACCCTGCGCGTCGAGTTCCGCTGTGGCGGGCGCGCGCTGGCCGAATTCCGCAGCCGCCACGCCGTGCTGAGCGACCTGTCCGCAGCGCTGACGACCGGCTATACCGACGTGCCCGCCGTAGTCGAAAAGCTGCGCGAGGAAAACCAGTCACTGCGCAAAGAGCTGCGCGCCGCGCGATCCGCGCTGCTGGATCTGGAAGCCGAACGTCTGCGCGCTGCCACGCCGCACAATGGGGAGTATGCGCTGGTGCGATATATTGCCGACGACGGCGATCCGCAGAGGGCGCGCGAGCTGGTTCAGAAGCTGATCGCCTATTCGCAGACGATCGTGCTGTGTGGCGTGCCGGGCGACAAAGCGCAGCTTATCGTCGCGCGCTCGGAAGACCTGCCGCAGGATATGGTGCCAGTGTTGCGCGCCGGGCTGTCGGCGCTGGGCGTAGAGCGCGGTGGCGGCCGTCCCTCGTTCGCGCAGGGTGGCGGCGCACCGGCCACGCTTGAGACGCTCGGTGCAGCGCTGGACGCGGCAGCAGCCGCTTTGCGTTCTGAAGCGCTCTGACCATATCGGTGAGAAGGAAAGACCGTGCAAGAGCTAGCCCCTGGAATTTTCGTCGAAACCGGCTTTCGCCGCATTAACGTAGGCGCCATCCTGACCGGCGAAGGCTGGGTCCTGATCGATACGCCGCCCTATCCCGACGACGCTAACCGCTGGCGCGAGATGCTGCAAAGCATCAGCGAAGCACCGATCTGCGCGATCGTGACGACTGACTGCCACCGCGACCGGTTCCTGGGCAACTCGTGGTTTGATACGCGCGTGCTCGTCGCGCACAGCGAGTCAATCAGCCACATTCGCACCCTGCCTACTGCCTTCGTCGAGAACGCGATCGAGTCGCTGGTCAGCGATTCCGTCGAGCGGAGCCGGTTTGGCAGCGTGCGCCTGCGCCTGCCGAATGTCGGGTTCACGCGGCGGATGCAGCTTCGCTACGGCGGCATGGAAATCCCGCTGCTCGCCATGCCCGGCCCCACCGCCGGGAGCCTGTGGGTTCACCTGCCAGAGCATGGCATCCTGTTCACCGGCGATAGCATCATTGTGGACCAGCACCTCTACATTTCCAGCCCGACGACAAAGGAATGGCTGGAGAACATGACGAATCTGCGGCGGTCGCGCTTCGCGGCAGATGTGATCGTCCCCGGTCGCGGTCCCCTGACCGACAAGTCCGCTACCGAGCCGATCTCGAACTATCTGCGGCTGGCGCGGCGGCGCGTCCACAGCCTGTACCGGGCAGGGCGTCCGCGTGCGGATACGTCCAGCCTTGTGCCCGAGCTGCTGCCGATGTTCCCGTACGCACCCGCCGAAATCGAGCGGGTGCAGCGGCGGATCAAGGCCGGGCTGGATCGCATTTACGAAGAATTTAAGCTGGGCGACAGGCTGGGGGAAAGCGGCGGGCGATGATCGATTCCGCCGCTATTTTTCATATTTTTTTCAACCTTTCGGAACGGACGTTGCATTAATCGCATGCTACAATCGAGGATATGGTGCGGCGCACGCGAGCGCCCGAACAACCGATAAAGATTGAACGGACCCCGCAGGGGGCATTATGCAAACCACGATATTATTTGTTGAAGACAACCGCGACCTTCGTAAAAATGCTGCGCTCGTGCTGGAGCTTGAAGGCTACAAGGTCCAAGTCGCGCGCGACGGTCGTGAAGCGCTTGACTACCTCGAAAATGGCCTGATCCCCGATCTAATCGTTAGCGATATTATGATGCCGCGCATGGACGGCTACGCATTCTTCGAGGCCGTCCGCCAGATCCCATACCTTAAAGCGGTGCCGTTCATCTTTTTGACAGCGCGCGGCTCCCGGCGAGACATCTCCACCGGGCGGATGCTCGGCGCGGATGACTACCTCGTCAAGCCATTCGACCCGGAAGATTTTTTGATCGCCGTACAGAACAAGCTCAAGCGCACGGCGGACATCCGCGCGCAGGCGGTCGAGGGGCTTAACGACGCGCGCCGCCTGCTGATCCAGCTTCTCTCGCACGAGCTACGCACTCCGCTGACCTACGTAACGGGCGGGTTCGCGTTGCTGGCCGAAGAACTTGAGACGCAGCAGGTCGCCGGACCCAGCGACGACATCCGCATCAGTCTGGAACTGATCCAGAGCGGAACCATGCGCCTCAACCGGCTGGCCGAGCAGATGGTCCTCTACTCGCAGATCATCAGCGGCAGCGCGGCGCAACACGTCGCGGAAATGAGTGACGTGCTCGAGCTGGATTACCTGATCAGCGACGCCCTGACCTCGCTTCAGAAGTACATCAAAAGCCGCCAGATCGACGTTCACGTTCACAACGCCAGCGGGGCGCTGCCCGTGATGGGCGTGAAGGACCTGCTGGTCAACGCTCTGAGTGAGGTTATCCGCAACGCCGCGCAATACTCGCACGAGGGCAGCGAGGTCGACATTATCCTGCGCCAGCAGGACGACCGCGCCGTGGTCGAGGTGGTGGACCACGGAATCGGCATCAGCGAGCAGGATCAGGCGGATATCTGGAACGTGATGACGCAGTCCGACCGCGATCGCAACGAGCAGCAAGGCGTCGGGATGGGGCTGCCGATCGCGCGCGGGCTGATCGAAGCGCACGGCGGCGAGATCGCGCTGACAAGCGTTGAGGGCGAAGGCACGCAGGTGACGATCAGCCTGCCGCTCGCCGATGACGAGGGCTAACAACAGCAATACAGCAGCAATAGAATGGCGGTAAAGCAGCAAGCTATGTTTAGCTGCATTTCGCTGCGTTTTGCTATCTCTAGCCGCGCTTCCTCACACGCCCAGCGACGCGCCGCCGTCAATCAGGATCGTCTGCCCGCGAATCATCGCGGCTTCCGGCGTGCAGAGAAACGCCACCACCCCCGCGATATCCTCAGACTCCAGCACACGCCCGGCGGGCGTGCGCGCCAGCGCATAGGCAAAGCGCTCCTCGAACTGCTCGCGCATGCCGGGGAAGTGTTGCAAGGCGTCGGTGCGGACCATCCCCGCCGACACTGCGTTCACGACGATCCCCATCGGCGCCAGCTCGACCGCCAGATAGCGGGTGACCGCTTCAAGCGCCGCCTTCGACGCGCCGACCACGACGTACTCCGGCAGAACGCGGTGCGCGCCGATGCTGGACAGGTTGACGATCGCGCCGCCACCGCGCGCCTGCATCAGCGGCGCGGCCCGCTGCGCTAGGAACAGGGCCGCCCGCGCGTTGATGTTGAGCGTCCAATCCCACCCTTTGACGCGCTGCTCCATCACCGGGCGGTTGTAGCCGGACGCCGCGTTGTGGATCAGGATGTCCGGCCCGCCGAACTCGCGCGCCGCGTCCACCAGCCGGTCGATATCGTCCGGATCGCCCACGTCCGCCTTGACGACGATCGCGCGCCGTCCCAGCGCCTCGATGTCGGCGGCGGTTTGCTCGGCGGGATCGCGGTTGCGGAAATAGTTGACGACCACGTCCGCGCCTTCCTGGGCAAAGCGTAGCGCGATCGCCCGCCCGATCCCGCGCCCGCTGCCCGTCACCAGGGCGACTTTCCCGGCGAATCGCTGCGTCTGCATACTCGCTCCTTATCCCGGTTTGTCCAACGGCTCGATCGCGACCTCGTCCAGCGCCAGCCACTGCTCGCGGATCACCGGCTGCACGCCGAACCTGATCCGCCCCTGCGGCGTGACGATCGCGTACTGGTTGTCCATCCATGCAATGAAGCCGAGCGGCCCGCGCGGGGATGTGCTCGCCCGGTGGACCGTCTGCCCATCCACGCGGAACGTCACACCGCGCGCCTGCCATTCCAGCTCGTAGACGTGCGGCGCGTCGAGGTCCACAGGAAGCACCGCCTCGGACACGCCGATCGCCCGCTGCGCGACCGGCCACAGCCGCCGGTACAGCGCGGGGACGCGCATCAGCAGAAAGCCAACCGGCGCCAGCGGCAGCATCGCCACCGCCAGCGGGCGCCCTGCGTCGAGCGTCGCGGCCTTCCAGCCGAAGCCGGGCACGTCCTTCGCCAGAGCCATGTTGTGCGGCGGCGCGCCGAAAAAGAACCACACCGCGCGCGGCAGGCGGATCCGCGCGTGCCCTACCGGGACGAACGGCTCGTTCCAGAAGCCGAACCCCGCCGTGCCGGCCAGCTCCGCTCCCGGTGCAGATGCCCACGCCCGAACGCTCAGGCGCAGCGGCGGCCGCCAGCGGAATAGATCGCCGCGCGGCCGCGTGTAATCGGTGATCTGTGCGTCGCTGTAGCCTTCCGCGACCGGCGGCACGACGCACCGCAGCGCCCCGTCCTGCTGGTCGAGCAGCCCGGCGCCGTAGGTGCGCGGCTGCCACACGACGGAGAGAATTTCCCCGTCGAACGAGTCGCGCAGCGCGGCACGCGGGGCAGAAGCGCTCATACTGTGCTGCGCTCGACCGATTGCAGGAACTCGCTGAGTGTGGCGCGGAAAGTGTCTCGTTGTTCGATGTGGATCGCGTGCCCGCAGTCGAACACCACCAGCCGCCCGTTCGGGGTGCGCTCAACGAACGCCTGCCCCAGCGCGACCGGGTTGAGCGCATCGTCCCGGCCAAGCATCAGCAGCAGCGGGCAGGCGATCCGGTCCGCCGCGCTATAGCTCACGTCGCCGCCGCTGTCGATGATCTGTTTCATGGCGGTCACCCAGCCGAGCACCATCCGGTCGATGTGCTCCGGCCCGTGAAGGGCACGAGTTGCCTCGTCCACCCAGGTCGCGGGCCAGTTCCGCTGCACACGCGGGCGTAGCTCTGGCGTAAAGTGGCCAACCGCGCCCCACGCCGCGACCGATCGCGCGAGGTCTGGCCGGATGATCGGTACCAGAAGCGCCGTCTCGCCGCCGTCGCTGAAGCCGACGATATGCGCCTGTGGCACGTTCAGCGCGTCGAGGAACGCCGCGACGTCTTCGGCATCCCGCCGGTAGAAGTCGCGCGGGTAATCGCGCGGCTTCGGACCAGAGCGCCCGTACCCGCGCCGCGACAGCGCCAGCACGCGATAATCCGTCCGCAGCCACTCGATCTCGTCGCAGAAATACTCCCACGTCCCCAGCCAGCCGTGGATCAGCACCAGCGCCGGACGGTCCCCGCCCGTGTCGGTATAATCAATCGTCGCCCCGTTGACCGCAATCATTGGCATGATGCACGCTCACTCCTCGTGCGCACCCGGTTCCCAACCCGCGCCGGAAAATCGTGTACAATCATACCACAGCGTCGAGGCACAAGAGGCTTACCTGTGAAGACATCTGCCGGGAAACAAGCATCGCACTCGCTGCGCTTCTACCAGCGCTGGTGGATCCTCGCCAATGCCGCGTCAGACGGATTGCTGTCGCATCTCTGGCAGGCGATCGTGCGCTTCTCGAAGCACGGCACGCGCGAGGCGGCGGCCCTGTCGTATTACGCCGTGTTCTCGATCTTCCCGCTGCTTCTACTGCTGATTATCGTGATCGGGACGATACTTGGCCCCGCAGCGGCGCGCAACCAGATCGACAGTGTGCTGCGCCTGTTTCTACCTGCGAACACGGCAAATTTCCTGCAAGAGAACATCGCGCAGGCGCTCCAGCAGCGCGGATCGTTTGGGATTGTGGCGGGGGTGTCGCTGCTGTGGTCGTCGCTCGGGCTGTTCTCAAATCTATCGTCTGCGCTCAGCCGCACGTTCCGCGACGAGAACCCGCGCAACACCTGGCACCAGCGCGCGATCGGGCTGTCGATGATGATCGCGCTGTCCGCGCTGTTGATCGCCTCGCTCGCCACGACCTTCATCTTTGCGATGCTCGACTTCCTGTTCTTTTTCCAGCGCGCGTCATGGATCTCGCTAGGCAGCGTGATCATCCCGCTCAGCCTGAGCGTGGCGATCTTCGCGTTCCTGTACCGCTTCATCCCGCGCCAGCGCGTCCGCTGGGATGCGATCTGGGTGGCGGCGTTCCTCGGCGGCGGGGCGTGGGAGCTGGCAAAGCGGCTGTTTACGTGGTATCTGGACAACCTCGCCTCGTACAGCCTGGTGTACGGTTCGGTCGCCACGATGATCGTGCTAATGTTCTGGACGTATCTCAGCGGGCTGATCGTGCTGCTGGGCGCGGAAGTTTGCGTCTCGCTGGACGACTGGATGACACGCCGCTCTGTGCAGGATCTCCGCATCCCCTCACCCGACCTGACCGGCGAGGCCGCGCCCCCGGCGTGATCGTTTCCCTGACGGTCATTGGCGTCGAGTGCGTGTACTACAGCCCTTAGTCGCTAAATGCAAAGTGACGTTTCGAAAGCAATGAACGTATTTCGTTAGCGTGCAGAACCTCACCCCTGGCCCCTCTCCATAAATGGAGAGGGGAAAAGGGGCGGGGGGTTAAGGGGTGAGGATTCCCGGCGGGCGTATCGGCAGCTTACCACTCAGGAAGACCACCTGCCTCACACACAAAAAACGGGCGCACGCCACGCGGCATGCGCCCTTTCAGTCTCGTTACCTCAGCGTGCGGCATCAGTTAGCGCACCGCTCCAGCACATAGACCAGGCCCGGCTCCGATGGGTCGTATGGCCGGTCAGCGAAGGCGTTGAACCGCCCGCAGACCATCAGCCCCGCCTGCTCGAACAGGCCTTCCATGTCGCAGTGCGACGGCCACCACGTCTTGCGCCAGAACTCCTCGCGCTCGTGGCCGGGACCGAAGACGACCATCTGCATCTCGGCGATCCGCCGCCGGGCGTCGTACCGCTGGCGATAGATCGCCGCGCCGCCGTTCCACTCGTCCCAGTGCTGGGAGCGCCCCGGTAGCTCCGGCAGCCAGTCGCTCGTCCCGAACAGCAGCCGTCCGCCCGGCCGCAGCACGCTCGACAGCCGCTTCAACACGGCGAGCGTCTCATCCCGGTCGGCGAACCACGTGATCAGGTTGCCCCAGAACTGCGCCACCGCGTCGAACGGCCCGCGCAGCGGCAGCCGCGCCACGTCAGCCTGCACCCAGTTCACCTGCACCCTCCGCCGCCGCGCATGATGGCGCGCCAGCGTCAGAAGCTCGTGCGAGAGATCCAGCCCGGTAACATTCAGCCCGTAGGACGCCAGCTCCAGGCTGTGACGCCCCCAGCCGCACGCCAGGTCAAGCACCCGGTCCCCGGCGCGCAGACCAAGCTGCGCCACCGCGAACTGGACTTCCGATTCCGTATGGTGTGTCCACGCGCCTGGTGTTTCTCCATTCAGCATCCGGCGAACCCATTTCGCCGCCTGCTGCCGGACCCAGACCTGATTGTCGATCGTGACCGCGTTCACGGCTAGATCCTTTCCCCAGGCGCGACCGGCAAAGCTGCGGATTAACCGTTCCGCTTGAGCTTGCCCGTGCGCTTGGTGTATCGCTCCGCACGCTGGAACAGATGGATGCCCAGCGGGAGCATCACTACCCCCATTAACAGAAGGGGTGCCACGTAGCTCCAAAGAGACTGGTCGGATGTGCCGGGCAGCAACGCAGCGCGCATACCTGCCAGCACATACGTCGCCGGTGAGAGCTTCGAGATCGTCTGAAGCCAATCGGGCAGCACGCTCACGGGGTAGTACACACCCGAAACCAGCAGGAAGACCGCCTGCACGATGTTCGTCATCTGGGCGCCACGCTCTGGATAGAGCAGCGGCAGGATCGAGGCAACTACCCCGATTCCCACGAACGACAGGCTGCCCGCCAGCAAGATCACCAGCGCGCCCAACAGGTCGGCTTCGCTCAGGTCCAGATCGAAGAAGCTCGAAACCACCAGGCCGATCGTCGCCGTAAAGAGCAGGATGTAGACGACGGCGAAGGCGGCTTGCCCGAAGATCTGGTTGTAGCGGCGGACCGGCGCCATCAGGGTGTACTCAATCGTCCCTTCCCAGCGCTCCCAGGCGATCATCTCGCTGATGACGTTGAACGTGCCCGAAAGAAAGTGCCACACCAGCGTACCGATCAGCAGATAGGTGATCAGGAAGTCGGTGTTGATGTTGTCCTGGCCGGTGATCTCGCCTGCGCCCGCGCCGATGAACGTGACCGAGAGCGCGTTCGCAATCGAGTAGGCGAGCCAGACGACTTCCCAGCCCCAATAGCGTTTCACCAGGTTGAAGTTGCGCGCCATAAACGCGTAGGACTGACGCGCCTCTATTTGCATCCCTTTGAGCATCTCGTTTACTCCTCTCAGTCGGCCAGGATCTTCTCGGGCTGATAGCCTTCGATGTCGTCTTTCTCGATCAGTTCCTTGCCGGTGAGCGTCATGAAGACCTCTTCCAGCGTCGGCTCGTGGCCGTTCCGCCGGATGCTCTTCTTCAGATTCTCAGGTGTATCCAGCGCCACGATCTTCCCGTCGTCGATAATCGCGATGCGGTCGCACAGCGCGTCCGCTTCGTTCATGTCGTGCGTCGTGATCAGGATCGTCGCGTCGTGATCGTCGCGTAGCTCGTTAATCACCGCCTGCACTTCAAGCTTCGAGCGCGGGTCCAGGCCGGTCGTCGGCTCGTCGAGCAGAAGCAGGATCGGCTGCGTCAGGAAGGCGCGCGCGATGGCGACCTTCTGCTGCATACCACGGCTCATGTCTTCCATCGGCGCGCTGTAGCTGCTTTCCTTCAGCCCCAGACGCTTCAGGATGACGCGCGCCTTGCGGTCGGCTTCCTTGCCTGCCAGCCCATACAGCCGCGCCCCGTAGAGCAGGTTCTCCTGCGGGCTGAGCTTCTTGAAGAACGCCGCCTCAACCGACACGCGGTTGATCAGCCGCTTGACCATCATTTCGTCCTTCACCACGTCCAGCCCGAAGACCTTGATCTCCCCCTCATCCGGGACCAGCAGGGTCGAGAGCACGCGGATCAGCGTGGACTTGCCGGATCCGTTCGGGCCGAGCACGCCGAAGATCTCGCGCCGCTGGACGGTAAACGACACGTCGTTGACCGCCGTCACCAGCTCCTTGCCGCGCCGAGCCTTGAGCGACTTGCCGTTACCGTTCACGTTCTCAGGTTCCGGTGCGCCATTCTGCGCGCCACGCGCGGGCAACAGCCGCCGCCACCACGGGTCCGACGCCACGTTGAAGCGCTTGTACACGTGGCTGACGACCAGCGCCGGTTCGTCCGGCGAAATCTGGAGTTCTTTGGTGACCCGCTTGTACTGGGGTTCCCGGTTACCTTCGTTTACCATCGTCATGTCCTCAGTTGTTTCGAGAGTCGTCCGAGCCATTCTCAATCTCTGTGCTGCTGCTGGCGGCATGAAAAAAGCCGCGAGCTTGGGCCCACGGCTTTTGGGGATCGCAGAGTCCGGCTATTCAGGGGACTGCGACAAAAAACCGCGGGCGTTGCGCCCGCGGCTGGAATGCTCTTGTAAGAAGCTGCCTACCAGCAAACAGGCGCAATACGGCAAGGCACATCGGCGAACGCGCCGATCATGCTTCGACCACGCACATAGCTCAGAAGCTTAGAGGTATTGCTGTGCATAATGCGCCTTTTCTCCTTTCGTAGGCTAGTGGGCAGTATATCACGGTCCGAAAACGCTTGTCAATAGGTCCGCCCAATCAATTTACGAGCGGTGTAAAGCGCGCGCTATAAGATTCATGGTGCGCCCGGCTCAGGCGGACTCAGACGCTGCCCGCAGCCCGGCCAGCGAGGTCGCCGCCCGCACGGCGCGACGGATCGCTGCGGCGGTTGCTTCCGCAGCAAACGCGCCAATCGCGCTGACATTTGCGCGCCCGGCGGACCCCGTCGCCAGCGCGAAGATCGTGTCGCCATCGTGCAGCGTGTGCGACGGCTGCACCGCACGCGCCAGCCCGTCGTGCGCCATCTCTGCGACCTTATTAGCTTCCTCTTTGGTAAGCAGTGCATTGGTCGCCACCACGCCGATCACCGTGTTGGACGTGTCGTCACCGAGCGTCAACCGGATGGTCGCGCGCATCAGGTTTATCGCGCCGAAATATCCATCGCCACCCGGCGGCTGGCGCAACCCTGCGAGGATCGTCCCGTCCGCGTCGATCACGTCGCCCGCCGCGTTGACCACCATCAGCGCGCCGACCAGTAACCCGTCGCCCAGGTCGATCACGGCGCTGCCCACGCCGGACTTCGTCGCCAGCCCCGGCCCCATCGCCATCCCGACGCGCGCACCCGCTCCCGCGCCGACGCACCCTTCCGCGACTGGATCGGCGCTCGCCGCCTGCGCCGCCTGATAGCCCATCGCCGCATCGGGCCGGATCGCCGCGCTCCCCACATCCAGATCGAAGATGATCGCCGCCGGGACGATCGGCACCTTCGCCGCGCGCGTGTCGAACCCGACGCCCCGCTCTTCCAGCCAGCGCATCACGCCGCCCGCCGCATCCAGCCCGAAGGCGCTGCCACCTGCCAGCAGGATCGCGTGCACGTGCTGGACAAGGTGCATCGGGCGCAGCAGGTCGGTCTCGCGCGTGCCGGGCGCTCCCCCGCGCTGAGCCACGCCGCCAACCGTGCCTGGCGGGCAAAGGATCACCGTGCAGCCAGTCGGCCCGTCGAGGTTGTGCGCGTGCCCCACGCGGAGCCCGTTAATCGCCGTGAGCGTTGTGTTTGCCATGAGATTCCTTTCCCTGTTCACCCGCGCCATGCCGTGTGCTTATAATCGTAAGCGGGATAGCTGAGAGACAGATGATCGGCAGATAATCAAAGGGGAAGCGGCCATGCTGCTGGCGATTGACATCGGCAACTCCAACATCGTGATCGGCGTGCACGACGGGCAGGGCTGGCCGCATCACTGGCGCGTGCAGACGGTCCGCCAGCGGATGCCGGACGAATACGCCGTGCTGCTCCGCGACTTTCTGGGCGAAGCCGGACTCACTCTGCGCGATATCGACCAGACGGTGCTGAGCAGCGTCGTCCCGCAGCTTACGCGCGGGATGGCGGACATGCTCGCCGCGCAGACCGGTCATGCGCCGGTGCTCGTCAGCGCCAAGCTGGATACCGGCATCCAGATCGTAACCGATCAGCCGGAGCGTGTCGGCTCCGATCTGATCGCCAATGCCGTCGCGGGGTATGCGCGAGCGCGCGGCAACTGCATCGTGATCGACTTCGGTACGGCCACGACGCTCACGGCGGTGGCGGAGCCGGGCGAGATGCGCGGCGTCGCGATCGCGGCCGGGCTGACCACAACCGCTGATGCGCTCGTCGGGCGGACCGCGCAGCTTCCGCAAATCGAGCTGGTCCCGCCGCCATCCGCGATCGGCCGGAACACGATCCACGCCATGCAGGCCGGGCTGGTGCTGGGACACATCGCCATGGTCGAAGGACTGGTGGCGCGCATCAAGCGTGAGCTAGGCGGCGCGCACGTGATTGCGACGGGCGGCCTCTCAACCGTGCTGCAACCCCACACTGATTGCTTCGACGAGGTCGACCCGTGGCTGACGCTCGAAGGGCTGCGGCTGATCGCGGACAGGAATCGTGGCTAACGCTCAAGAGAGCGCCCGCGCCACCCATTCGATCACGATCTCGCCGACGCGCGCCTTGCTCGCCAGATCGACCGCCTGCTGCCCGCCCTGCGCGTCGAGCAGCGTCACGCGGTTGGTGTCGACCGCGAACCCGGCGTCCGCCGCGCTGATGTCGTTCGCGACGATCAGATCCAGCCCCTTGCGCGCCAGTTTGTCCTGAGCGTTCGCCAGCAGGTTCTCGCTCTCCGCCGCGAAGCCGACCACCACGCGCGGGCGGCCCGTCTCGGCGCGGCGCGCCTTGACGTCCATCAGAATATCCGGCGTGCGGGCCAGCGGGATCGCCGGAGCAGCCTGAGGATCACCCGCCTTCTTAATCTTCTGCAGCGCGACCTCGGCCGGTCGGAAATCTGCCACCGCCGCTGCCATGATCAGCACGTCCGCTTCGTCTACGTAGGACAGCACCGCCTCGCGCATCAACTCCGCCGTCTCGACCGGCACCAGCACCGCGCCGACCGGCGGCTCCAGGTGCAGCGCCGCACTGATCAGCGTGACGTCCGCGCCCTGGTCAAGCGCCGCCTGCGCGATGGCGTAGCCCTGCTTGCCGCTGGAGCGGTTTGTCAGATAGCGCACCGGATCGAGCGGCTCCCGCGTGCCCCCGGCGGTGACCACGATCCGCCGTCCGGCGAGCGCTCCTTCGCGCCCCAACATGCGCCGGATGTGGCCGAGCAGGATGGGCGTTTCCGGCAGGCGCCCGCGCCCGGTCAGGCCGGATGCAAAGCGTCCCTCGTCCGGCGGGATGACCGTCACGCCGCGCCCTTCGAGCGTCGCCAGATTCGCCTGCGTCGCCGGGTGGTCGAACATGCCGCCGTCCATCGCGGGCGCGACGATCACCGGGCAGCGCGCCGCCAGCACGGTGACCGATAGCAGATCGTCCGCCAGCCCGGCCGCCAGCCGCGCGAGCGTGTGCGCCGTAGCCGGAGCGATCACCAGAAGGTCCGCGCTTTCGCCCAGGCCGACATGCGCGATGTGCACAGGCAGCCCCTCACCACCCAGCGCTTCCGGCGGCGCCCACATCGAGGTGTAGACCGGCCGCCCGGTCAGCGCCTGGAACGTCAGCGGTGTGATGAACCGCTGCGCGCCATCAGTCAGGATCACATCCACGTGCGCACCCGCCTGAGTGAGCTTGCTGGCGAGGTCGGCAGCTTTGTACGCGGCGATGCTCCCGGTCACGCCCAGAACGATGCGCTTGCCGTCGAGTAGCGAAATGCGTTCCTGCGCCATCTCAAACGCTCCCTTCGATCAGAATCAGCAACCTCATCCCTGGCCCCTCTCCGTAAACGGAGAGGGGAAAAGGGGCCGGGGGTTAAGGGGTG